>NZ_JBYTEM010000003.1:5066-199150 GCF_058789735.1 Rhodanobacter sp. FW106-PBR-R2A-1-15
GCCCCGCACCCTCATCCGGCGCTGCGCGCCACCTTCTCCCGGAGGGAGAAGGGCTGCTGCATCGAGCCCCTCTCCCCGTGTCTATCTGGTCTGGCTGGCCTGTTCCTGCCCATCGCCATTGCGGTCCACCTGCTGTGGGACACGTCGGGATGACACGCGCTGGTGCCGCGGATGCTGGGGCCGTGATGAAGAGGGCGGCGGCGAGGCCGGGTTTCGCCGGGAAGTGCCGTGCAGGCGGCGCGCCTCCAGAAAGGGGATTGCAGCTTCACCGGTAAGGCGGCGCCCGGTGCATTCGGCCCCGGCCTGTACTACCGTCGGCTTCGTCCGCAGGCCGCTGCCCAAGGAGTTCACATGAACACCGTCGCCACGCCCGCACCAGGCCAGCCGTCCACCCACTTCCAGGGCAACGACCGCCTGCTGTTCGGCATCATCATGGGGGTGGTCTCGTTCTGGCTGTTCGCCCAGACCACGCTCAATATCGCACCCGACATGCAGCGCGACCTGGGCATCAATGCGGCCACCATGAACATCGCGGTGGCGCTGACCTCGCTGTTCTCGGGCATCTTCATCGTGGTCATGGGCGGGCTGGCCGACCGGGTCGGGCGGTTGCGGATCACCCGCATCGGTTTCTACCTGAGCATCGCCGGCTCGCTGCTGGTGGCGATCACGCCCACCGGTGCGATGGCCGCGCCGGTGCTGCTGGCGGGGCGCGCGCTGCAGGGGCTGTCGGCGGCCTGCGTGATGCCGGCCAGCCTGGCACTGGTGAAGGCGTACTGGGATGGCGCCGCGCGCCAGCGTGCGGTGTCGCTGTGGTCGATCGGCTCGTGGGGCGGCGGCGGGCTGTGCTCGCTGGTCGGTGGCTTGATGTCGCAGAACCTGGGCTGGCGTTCGATCTTCTGGCTGGCGATCGCAGTCAACGTGCTCGGCCTGTGGCTGATGCGCGGCACGCCGGAGAACAAGGCCGAGACCCACGGCGACTACAAGTTCGACCTGCCCGGGGTGCTGGCCTTCATGGTGGCGATGCTGGCGCTGCAGGTATTGGTGACACAGGGCAACACGCTGGGTTGGGCCAGCCCGTCGGTGCTCGGGTTGATCGCTGCGACGCTGGTATTCGGCGTGCTGTTCGTGCTGATCGAGCGGCGCTCGGCCAATGCGTTCTTCGATTTCCGGTTGTTCGGCAACCCGACCTACACCGGCGCCACGATTTCCAATTTCCTGATCAACGCCACCGCCGGCACGCTGATCGTCTCGCTGCAGCTGGTGCAGCTGGGCGGCGGCATGAATGCGCAGCAGGCGGGCATGCTGACGCTGGGCTATGCGATCGCGATCATCGCCTTCATCCGCGTGGGCGAGAAGCTGCTGCAGCGCTTCGGCCCGCGCAAGCCGATGATCTGGGGCTGCCTGATCACCGGCGTGGCGATCGCGTTGCTGATGCCCACGCAACTGCTGCTGGGGCAGTACAAGGTGCTGGCGATGATCGGCTACACACTGTTCGGCCTGGGCCTGGCGTTCTACGCCACGCCCTCCACCGACGCTGCGCTGTCCAACCTGCCGGCGGCGCAGGGCGGTTCGGGCTCGGGCATCTACAAGATGGCCTCGTCGCTGGGCGCCGCCTTCGGCGTGGCGATCTCCGCCGCCGTGTTCACCGCGCTGGCGGGCGACAGCGGCAGCGTGCGCTGGCTGGAAGGCGTGATCACTTTCGCCGGCCGCCAGGACAACCTGGCGGTGCGCGAAGCCGCCTTCGTGGCGCTGGGTTTCAACGTGCTGATGGTGGTGGCGGCGATCGTCTCGATCGTGCTCACCGTGCCCAGGGGCCGCAAGACGAACGACTGAACGCGGCGGAGTGGCTCAGGCGTGTTTCACCGGTTGGCACAGCCACGCCGCGGCCGCGTGTCGCCCTGCTGGCGCCGGCGATGAGGGAACCTTGCCGCACAGGCGTTTCGCGTGACGGTCGCCTTTGCCGTGGCCATTATCGGAATGGAGCATGGGGGCCGGAGGCTGTTCCTGGCGGAGCCGGTTGTGGAACGATGCATCCCGCCCGTTTCGCCACGAGGATTCGATGAAGACGATCCATTCACCGCTGCACGCTTTGCATGACGGCGGTATGGAACTGCACTGCGGCGAGCTGGTGCCGTGCTTCGAGATGCCGGCGCGGGTCGACCACATCCTGGCGGCGATCGCGCGCGCGGGCTGGGCGGTGGAAGCGCCGCGCGGGTACGACGATGCCGTGCTCGCCCGCGTACACGATGCGAACTACCTGGCGTTCCTGCGCGGGGCCTACGCGGAATGGCAGGCGGAAGGCCGCGGCGGCTTCATGTTGCCGGGAGCTTTCCCGGCGCGCGGCATGCGCCACGACCGCGTGCCCGCGGGCTTGCTCGCGGCGTTCGCCGGCCCATGACCCAGTCAGTCCAAGGCACGACACTGGGACGCTGGTTGCGCGTCGAATGGCAGCACCTGTCCACGTTCCATCCCTCGCGCCGGCGCTGGCAGATGCCGGTGGCGGCCGGGCTGGCCACCGGCTTGCCGGTGCTGGTGGGCGCGTACTTCGGTCGGCTCGATTACGGACTGGTCTCGTCGCTGGGCGGGCTGGCGTTCCTGTACCTGCCCGACACGCCGATGTACCACCGCATGGCCAGGCTGATGGTCTGTGCGTTCGCCCTCGCGGCGTGCTACGCGCTCGGCATCATGAGCCACGCCGTGGCGGTGGCGACGGTGCCGCTGCTGACGGTGATCGCGGTGCTGGTCACGATGGCCTGCCGCTACTACCGCGTGGGGCCGCCGGCCAGCCTGTTCTTCGTGATGGTCGCGGCGATCGGCGCGTATTCCCCGGTGCCGTTTCTGGAACTGCCGCTGAGGGTCGGGCTGGTGTTTCTCGGCGGGCTGCTGGCGACCGTCATCGCCTTCGGCTACAGCCTGGTCGTGCTGCGCCTGCAGGCACCGTCACCGGTGAAACCGCTGCCCAGGCCCACCTTCGACTACGTGGTGCTCGACTCGGTGCTGATCGGTGCGCTGGTCGGCCTCTCGCTGCTGCTCGCGGTGGCCTTGCAGATGGAGCGGCCGTACTGGGTGCCGGTGAGCTGCATGGCGGTGATCCAGGGCACGACGCTGCGCGCGGTGTGGAATCGCAACCTGCAGCGTGTTGCCGGCACCGCGCTCGGCATGCTGGTGGCGTGGGGCCTGCTGTCGCTGCCGCTGGGTCCCTGGGCGGTGGCGCCGATCCTGATGCTGTTGTCGTTCGCGGTGGAGTGGCTGGTCGTGCGCCATTACGGCCTGGCGACGGTGTTCATCACGCCGCTGACGATCCTGCTGGCCGAGGCCGCCACGCTCGACCCGCAGGCCTCGCACGCGGCGCTGATCCAGTCGCGCTTCCTGGATACCGTGCTGGGCTGCGCGGTCGGCCTGCTCGGCGGCGTGGTCATGCACCAGCCGCGGCTGCGTGCCGCGGTCGGCCAGTCGCTATGGGCGCTGGTGCCGCCGCGGATGAAAGGCGGACGCCGCGGCGGGCGTTGACGGAAGCCCGGGGCAGGCAGCGCCAGCGGCAGGGCTTGCGCCCTGGACAACGCCTCGGCGGCGCCCGCGGCGCCACGCCAACCCGTAGCCCCGGGGCGGAACGCCTGACGCAGGGCGGCAGCGATTCGCGGCCTTCGTCGCTCACGCCGTCAGGCGCGAGCAAGCGCCGGCATGCCGGCGCGGACCGGCCGGTTCCACCGGGGGATGGCGACTTCGCTCGGGCGCGCGTATCGTGGCTGGGCGCATATGTCAAGTATGCGTACTTGCGGTGGACGCCGTGCCGGCATGAGCGGCACCGGCGCCCCAGGGGGCGCGGTCCCAACGACGAACGGAGACCGACACGATGAAGACTCGACTGCTCATCGCAGTGGCGGCCGTGGCGTTTGCCACGAGCGCGCTGGCTGTGACGCCAACCACCCTCCAGCTGCACAAGGCGGGCACCACCACGCCAGTGACCACGCCCGCCGGCGGACAGGCGCTGACGAACCTGGAACTGGATCCGGCGATGACCGCTGGCGATGCCGATTCGGGTGGCGGCAGCGACCTCGGGCCGCAGCCGGTGGTGAACCGCAGCATCGCCCGCGGCCACGCCGGCAGCAACCGGATGGGAACGGCCCGCCGCGCGAAGGCGAACCCGCAGCTGCTGGGCGGTTTCGACGGCCTCGATTTCCATGACCAGCGTTACGCCAACGGCGGCAACCAGTTCTCGGTGGAGCCGCCCGACCAGGGCCTGTGCGCCGGCAACGGCTTCGTCATGGAAAGCGTCAACGACGTGCTGTCGATCTACGACAGGGCCGGCAACAAACTCGTCGGTCCGGTCGATCTCAACACGTTCTACGGCTATCCGGCGGCGATCAACCGCGCGACCAGGGCGTACGGACCGAGCATCACCGACCCGTCCTGCTATTACGACGCTGGCACGCAGCGCTGGTTCCAGGTCGTGCTCACGCTCGACCGCGTCGGCACCACCTCGCCGCTGGCGGGCACCAACCATCTGGACATCGCGGTCAGCCAGGGTGCCGACCCCACCGGCGCCTGGACCATCTACCGGCTGCCGGTGCAGAACAACGGCACCGAGGGTACGCCGGACCACGGCTGCGCGGGCGGCTTCTGCCTGGGCGATTACCCGCACATCGGCGCCGACGCCCATGCGATCTTCCTGACCACCAACGAGTTCTCGCTGTTCGGTCCCGGCTTCTACGGCGCGCAGATCTACGCCATTTCCAAGCAGGCGCTGGCCAGCGGTGCGGCCGCGCCGAACGTGGTGTTGTTCAATGGCGGCGACCCGAGCGTTCCGGCGCCGGCGTTCACGGTCTGGCCGGCCATTTCCTCCGGCGGGCAGTATGTCGACACGCGCGGCGGCACCGAGTACCTGCTGAGCTCGGACGCGGTGTTCTACGATTCGGGCATTTCCAACACGCTCTGGCTGTGGTCGGTGTCGAACACGCAGGCCATCGACAGCGCACCGGCGGCGCTGGCGCTGAACGTGTCGCCGCTGACCGTGCAGACCTACGCCGTGCCGAGCAGCCTGGCGCAACAGAAGCCGGGCGATACGCCGCTGCGTGACTGCTTTGCGCTAAAAGGTTGCGCGCCGAACTACCTGGGTTACCCCAACATCGTCTATCCCGCACCGCGCCCGATGGCGGTGAACGACTCGCGCATGCAGCAGGTGAGCTACGCCAACGGCAAGCTCTGGGGCACGCTGGACACTGACGTGCTGCTGGCCGATGGCAGCCACGGCTCGGGCATCAACTACTTCGTCATCAATCCGGCCTCCGCTGGTCTCTCCGCCAACGGCACGCTGGCCTTGCCCGACGCGAACCTGACCTACGGTGCGGCGGCCGTCACGCAGAGCGGGCGCGGCGTCATCGCGTTCACCGTGGTCGGCCCGAACGACCATCCAAGCGCCGGCTATGCCGGGCTGGACGCAAAGCTCGGCGCCGGCGAGGTGCATGTCGCCGCCGCGGGCGCGGGCCCGTGGGACGGCTTCACCGGGATCCCCTACCTGGCCGGCAACCGCCCGCGCTGGGGCGATTACGGCGCGGCGGCGGCGGATGGCAACACGATCTGGACCGCCTCAGAATACATCGCGCAGACCTGCACCCTGAGCGAGTACCTGACCGCCCCGCTGTTCCAGTGCGGCGGCACGCGCGGAGCGCTGGGCAACTGGGCCACCCGCATCTCGGCGATCACGCCGTGAACCTGCGACGCCCCCGGCAGAGCGTTGCATGACCCCTGGCCGGTGCGGGCCACGGATGGCTAGTCGCGCATCGGACACACCAGGCATTTGATCTGACGTAGCCAGCTCTCGCGATGGACATGCGCTGAGCTGGCGCGTTGAAGAGGGCAGGGCCGCCGTTTTTCATCCACCCGTCGGACAGACGAAAGCAGCCGGCTCGCCTTGGGGCGAGCCGGTCGAACCGCTGCCGCCTCCGCAGCGCGCTAGTTGCCGAGCGCCTGCGCGGCGTCCAGCGTCTCGCGCACATGCTGCTTGGGGTTCAGGTTCGAATAGACATGTACGATCTGTCCGGACGGGGCGATCACATAGGAGGTGCGGTCCGACCAGCCTGGCCGCATCGGCAGCAGCGCGTCGTAGCTCCTGGCGATCTTCGCGCCCTCGTCCGCGGCAACCGCGAACTTGCCGCCGCAATGCTCGGTCTCCTGCGAGAACGCCGCCAGCTTCGAGGTGTTGCCGGCGGTGACGCCGATCACCGTGGCATGCTGCGCCTTGAACTGCTCGATGGCCTCGGAGAACAGGTGCGCTTCCAGGTTGCAGCCCGGGGTGTGCGCGGCGGGGAAGAAGTAGAGCACCAGCGGGCCCTTCTTCAGCGCATCGGCAAGCTTGAACGTGAACGGCTGGCCGGCGAGATAGGCCGGCGCAGAAAAGCCGGGCGCCCTGGCGCCTTCCTTCAGGGCGCCCAGCGCCGGCGCGGCGAGGGCGGCGCTCCCCACCAGGGCGAGCGCGGCGAATTTCGACAGGGCATTCATGACGGCCTCTTGGGGCTGGTGGGTCAGCCAGCTTATACGCCGGAAGCGGTGGACAAAGCTCTGTCGCCGCCAGCGGGGAGGGATGATGGACATGGCTGTCATCTCCGCGCCGTCGTCAGGCGGCGGTTCTGCTATGTTGGCGCGGGAACACGCCAGCATGTCCATTCGCAGACCCGGCGGAGATCAGCACATGGGCCACGACAAATCACGCTCGAGCGTTTCGGTCGGCCAGGTCGACTGGGATGACCCGAACCTGGATGCGCTGCTGCAGAAAATCGACGGCTGGAAGCTCGACAACCGCAGCGATCATCCGCTGCAGGACGTGCAGATCCAGATCAGTTCCGGATGGACGGCCAATTCCGTGGTCAGCAAGCCGGCGCAGATGGTCTCGATGGATGAGCAGGCCATGGTGCTGGTGACCCGGTTTCCGTTGCCGCTGGGCGACCGCGTGCGTGTGGACACCCAGCATGCCGGCGGCACGCGCAGCGTGTGGGGCTGCATCGTCGAGGGGCGCGAGGGCCACCGCGTCGAGGATCGCGAGCATGGCCTGTTCCTGAGCAGGCTGCGCATCGGCTGACGCCGCTGCGGTGAGGTGGTGCAGGGATTGGCCCGTGCTGCGCACACGGGCCGGTGGTCAGCACTCGTGCAGCCAGTAGACGTTCATGCCGTTGCTGCGGTCCTCCTCGCGCCTTCCCGCCCGGCCTTCGACCACCACGCCCCACACACTGCGCATGCCGTCGGCGACGAAGGTATCCACCCGCACGAATTCGCCGGTGGGGATCTGCAGGCTGGCTTCCAGCACCATGACCTTCTCGCGTTTCCAGACCAGGGTGGCAGCGCGGACGGATCCGGCGCTCCAGCCGACCTGGATCTGCACGTCCTCGCGCACGAAGTTTTCGCGGTTGTCCAGGTCCCAGCCTTCGATCTTGCTCAGCAGCTTCTGCAATTCGGGGTCGTTCCAATCGACGCGGTTGCCTAGGCGGGTGGGGAAACCCCTGTTGGCCGTCATTTCGGCCATCCTCTGGGGTGGGCGCTGATGGTGTGGCGAGATGGGCCGCACATGCTCATGTGCCTACCCTGGGTATCGGGCGGGCGCGGCCGAACCGACCGGCGCCTTCTATTCTCGGCAGGTGATTTCGTTGTGCAAGAGAGCATTCGGACGTGTCGCGACATCGATGGATCCTGAGGGCCTGAGTGGCAATCGGCATGGCGCCGGTTTTCTTAAGAGGCGCGAAGCCAGACCGGGGTTTCAGGTTTCGACCAGATTGCCGTTCCCGGTATCGGCGATGACGCGGTTGCGCCCGACCCGCCTGGCGCGGTAAAGCGCGGCGTTCGCCTCCTTGCAGAGCCGTTGCAGCCCATAGCCGGAAGTATCGGTGGAAGCCAAGCCGATACCAGCGGTGGTCAATATACCATGCCCGCCTTTTCGGTCGGTGCCGATCCGATGGTCATCCGGATGCGATTGGCGAATTCAGCCCTGGTTGCGGGAACACTTGAAATCGCCACGTTCCGTCCCGGCCTCGCTGCGGCGCCGGGATGCTAGGTTGTGGAAATCCTTTGGTCTGCCTGCCGGAGTCGCTCATGTCCATTGTTTCTCTCGCCGGGTTGCCGGCCGGTGCGCACCGCAGGGCGACGGGTGGGGCGCTGGCGGTATGGTTCGCGCTCGCGGCGGGTATCGCCTGGGCGCAGGCGGCGCCGGGTGTCAGCGTGCCGCCGCCGCAGGACGTGCCGTACCCCGGCACGATCGCCATCCACGTCGATGCCGGCGACACCTCGCAGGGCATCTTCCGCGTGCACGAGACGATCCCGGTACAGCCGGGCGCCTTGACCCTGCTGTATCCGCAATGGATTCCCGGCGACCACTCGCCGACCGGCCCGATCGCCATGCTTGCCGGTCTCGCGCTCAGCGCCGGCGGCAAGCCGCTGGCGTGGACGCGCGACGAGTACGACGTGTACGCGTTCCATCTCGACGTGCCCGCCGGCGTTTCCAGCGTCGACGCGGATTTCCAGTACCTGTCCGGCCGCACGGGCAGCGATGGCTCGATCGAGATGACCGACCGCATGCTGGCGCTGGAATGGAACAAGATGGCGCTGTACCCGGCCGGCCACTACACGCGCGGCATCACCTTCGCGCCCAGTGTGACGCTGCCGCAAGGCTGGCAGTTCGGCAGCGCGCTGGAAGCGGTCTCGCACGCGGGCGACACCATCCGCTTCAAGCCGGTGACGTTCAACACACTGGTCGATTCGCCGATCTACGCCGGCTGCTACTTCAAGCGCTTCGACCTCAATCCCGGCGGCACCGTGCCGGTGCACATGGATGTCGTCGCCGATGCGCCGAAGTATCTCGAGGTCACGCCGCCGCAGTTGCAGGTGCACCGTGCGCTGGTGACGCAGGCGACGAAGCTGTTCGGTTCGCACCATTACGACCACTACGATTTCCTGTTCTCGCTGTCGGACGAGCTGGACGGCAACGGCCTGGAGCATCACCGGTCCAGCGAGAACGGCCTGGGCGCCGACTACTTCACCGCCTGGAGCGACGCCGCCCCCGGCCGCGACCTGCTGGCGCACGAGTACACGCATTCGTGGAACGGCAAGTTCCGCCGCCCGGCCGACCTGTGGACGCCGAACTTCAACGTGCCGATGGGCGGTTCGCTGCTGTGGGTGTACGAGGGGCAGACGCAGTACTGGGGCTTCGTGCTGACCGCGCGCGCCGGCCTGTGGACGCCCGAGCAGTTCCGCGATGCGCTGGCGATGGTGGCGGCCAACTACGAGCGCAACCGCCCTGGCTTCGGCTGGCGTACGCTGGAGGACACCACCAACGACCCGACCGCGGCGCGCCGCTCCGGCCTGCCGTACCGCAGCTGGCAGATGAGCGAGGAGTACTACAGCGGCGGGCAGATGCTGTGGCTGGCGGTGGACGCGAAGCTGCGCGCGCTGAGCCACGACCGCAAGTCGCTGGACGATTTCGCACGCGCGTTTTTCGGCGTCGACGACGGTAGTTTCGTCACCAGGACCTATACCTTCGACGACGTGGTGTCGACCTTGAACGGCGTGGCACCGTACGACTGGGCCAGCTTCCTGCGCGCGCGTGCACAGGCGCGCACGCCACCGCTGCTGGACGGCATCGAGGGCAGCGGCTGGAAGCTGGTCTATACCGACCAGCCAAGTGCCTACGAGAAGCAGTACGACAGCCGGCCGCAATCGCCCCGCCACCTGTTCAACTTCGCCTGGTCGATCGGCCTGACCGTGGGCAAGAATGACCAGATCAACGACGTGCGCTGGAACGGCCCGGCGTTCAAGGCCGGTGTCAGCACCGGCGCGACCCTGGTGGCGGTAAACGGTACGGCCTATACGCGCGACGTGCTGAAAGACGCGATCGCCGCGGCCAAGGGCAGCAAGGCGCCGATCCAGCTGCTGCTGAAATACCAGGGCGAATACACGACCGTGCCGGTGGATTATCACGACGGCCCGCAATACCCGCACCTGGTGCGCATCGAGGGCACGCCAGACTACCTGGGCGAGATCATCGCGGCGCGCAAGTAGGCGATGGCGGGAAGGGGCTGGCCCAGTGCCTCCCGGCGCCGGCTCAGCGTCGCACCGCCAGCACACCATCCAGCGCCAGCTGCGCCTTGAAGCCGGCTTTCTCCAGCCGCCTGGCCACCTCGCGCGGCACGTCGCGGCCGCTGGTGAGTTTGTTCGGGCTGCCGGTGTAGTGGAACAGCCGGCCGCCCTTGCGCAGCACGCGCGCCAGCTGGTCGTAGAACGCCTGCGCGTAGAGTTCGCCGGCGATGCCGAAGCGCGGTGGGTCGTGCAGCAGCGCGTCCACCGAGGCGTCGGCGATCTGCGCGATCGCCTGCGACACGTCGGCGTGAGTGAGCTGCAGGCGGCCGCCGCTGGCCGGAGCGTCAGGGTCCGGCGACCACGGATTGAGCGTGCGCAACCACAACACGTCGGCGTTCTTCTCGAACGAGAGGATGCGCGCCACGCCGGCCTCCAGGCAGCAGGCCGCGAAGTAGCCCAGGCCGCCGCAGGTATCCAGCACCACCTTGCCGCGCGGCTCGACCAGCGCCACCTTGCGGCGCGCGTCCGCGACCGGCGATTCCTTCGCAGTGGGCAGCATCTTGATGCCGTCGATCTCGAAGGTGGGCGCGCCCCACTCGGTGGGCACCAGCTTGATCAGCGAGCCGGCGTAGCGCGCCACCGGCGCGAAGTCGTCGCCGTCCCAGTAGTGGATCGTGCGGTCCTTCAGCTTGTGCGGATACGGGTAGCGCTGACCCTGCCACCGCCAGGTGTCCGTCTGCAGCGACGCACTGTCGTTCGAGCGGCCCAGATCCAGCGAGCCGGCCCATTCGCCCGCACCGGCATCGCGTGCAGCCAGCAGCGCCTCGGCGATTGGGCGTGTGAGCAGGGGACCGGAGTAATGCGACACGGCGGATTGTCCCGAACAATGATGGCAACGCGCCGCGGTGCGGCGAAGGAGCGGCATCGTAACCCGGCCGCCTCCCGACGTGACGGCGGCGAGCCGATCGGGTTGCCATCCGCGTCACCGTTTCCGCATTACTCTTGCCGCTACTGTCGCCGCTCCGAGGTGGAACATGGCCGCATTGGTGGGTTTTTCCGGCAGCCTGCGCAAGGGCTCGTTCAATGCCGCGCTGCTGCATGCCGCGGTGGCGGCGATGCCAGCCGGCAGCCGGCTGCAGATCATGTCGATCGCCGCGTTCCCGCTGTACAACGGCGACGACGAGGCCGCGCACGGCCTTCCGGCCGAGGTGACGGCGCTGAAGGAGGCGATCGCCGCGGCCGACGGCCTGCTGATCGCTACGCCCGAATACAACAACAGCATCCCCGGCGTGACCAAGAACGCGCTGGACTGGCTGACCCGGCCGCCAGCCGACATCCCGCGCGTATTCGCCGGCAAGCCGGTCGCGCTGATCGGCGCCTCGCCCGGCGGCTTCGGCACCATCCTGTCGCAGAACGCCTGGCTGCCGGTGCTGCGCACGCTCGGCGCGGAACTGTGGACCGGCGGCCGCCTGATGGTGTCGCACGCGAGCAGCGTGTTCGATGCCGATGGCGCCATCGCCGACGCGCGCACCAGCGACCAGCTGCACAAGTTCATGGAAGGCTTCGTCGCGTTCGCGCAGGGTGGCTCGACGGGAAAGCCGTGAAAGCCGCGGTTGATGGAACGCAGGATGTAGTGCCTTGTCCGGTGCAAGCGACACGACCGGTGTGAGTCCGCCGCCGCGGATCACCGGTCGCAGTCGTTCGCATTTCACCCGCCTGGTGCGCGTGTTCGCGCGGGAGTTGGGTGTGGCCTGCGAGTTCGCCCCGGTCCACGACCGGGCGTCGCTGGATGCGCGTGACTATGCGGGGAACTCCGCACTCAAGCGGCCGGGCTCATGAAGGATGGGGCAACGGTATTCGGCGCCGAGAACATCTGCCGTGTGCTGGCGGAATCCGCGCCGGCGCAGCGGTGCATCGTCTGGCCCGAGGATGTGCATGTGGCTTGGATCGTACCGCGCAGGCATGCCGTGCGGCGGACGCCGTGGCCCGCCGCAGCTACGGCAAGCTCGTCGCCATCTTCGCCGCTGCCATGCATGACGTGGCAGCGGCCGAGGACGCCTTGTCCGAAGCCTTTGCCACGGCCCTGGCGGACTGGCCGCGCACCGGCTGCCCCGCGAATCCGGCATTGCTGGCCAGGACGCATGCCTGCCGCGACGCGCGGCACGCCTTCGACATCGCGATCGGCCTTGCCGGCGATCCCGCCGTGCGCCGTTTCCTGCAAGGTCGCCAGGCCGCGTTGCCGCGCTGAGGCTGACGCGCTGCGAAGCGATGGCTCAGCGCGGGGCAGTCAGGCGTGTCCCCGCCGCGTTCTTTCCGCAGCTTCGCCAGCGTCGCCGATCGCGCCATGTTCGACCGCCTGCTGCAGCCGCTGCACCTCTTCGAGGATGCCCATGAAGCGGCGGCCGAACGGCGTCAGGCGGTACTCCACCTCGACCGGCGGTTTCTCGCCATGCACGGTGCGGTGCATGATGCCGAAGCGGGTCATCTTGCGCAGGCGCTCGTTCAGCACCTTGGCCGAGAGCCCGGTGCAGGCACGCAGCAGCGCGCTGGGGCGGTGGTTGCCTTCCGCGCAGAGCTGCAGCAGCTGGACCGACCATTTGCAGCCGACGATGCTCTCGACCATCGAGGCGACGGGAACGGCAGTGGCGTCCGCCGGGTCCGGCCGCCTGCTGCCCGCGGGTTCGTGTTCGCCCATGTCGCAACCACCTTACCGAAAAGTGCCTTCCTGACGCGCGCCGGTGCCGTCGCTAGAGTCCGTGGCCACGGAGCGCAGGCCCGCGCTTCGAACCTGGCGAAACGAGAGGAATCAGGCCATGAAAGAGAACCACGCCATTCCCGGATACACCTTCGGCACCGGTGCGATCGCACGTTCTCCAGTGACGCCCGGCGACTTCGAACTGATGAAGAAGAGCATCCTGTTCGACGACGAGGACGTCAAGTATCTGCGCCTTTCGCGCGGTATCGTGGCGGATCAGGTCGAGGCGATCATCGACGTCTGGTACGGCTTCATCGGCGCGCAGCCGCACCTGCTGGCGTCCTTCACCGGCAGGACCGACGGCAAGCCGCTGGGCGATTACCTCGGCGCCGTGCGCAAGCGCTTCGGCCACTGGATCCTCGACACTGCCGATGCCGAATACGACCAGGCGTGGCTCGACTACCAGCACGAGATCGGCCTGCGCACCACCGCGCGAAGAAGAACCGCACCGACGGCGCCGCCTCCACCGCGATCGTGCCGTTTCGCGACCTGTTTGCGCTGGTCTATCCGGTGACCTATACGCTCAAACCGTTCCTTGCCGGCAAGGGTCACACCGCCGACGAGGTGGGGAAGATGTACGCTGCGTGGCTGAAGTCGTGCCTGTTGCAGATGACGTTGTGGACCTACCCATACGTCAAGGACGGAGATTTCTGATGAAGCCCGAAGCGGCACCCGAGTGGCGCACCAGCGCCTGGCTGAATACTGCCGAGCCACTGAGCCTCGACCACTTCCGCGGGCGGGTGGTGGTGCTGCACGCCTTCCAGATGCTTTGTCCCGGCTGCGTGACGCACGGCATCCCCCAGGCACAGCGCGTGGCGAAGCTGTTCGAGGGTGCGCCGCTGGCAGTGGTCGGCCTGCATACGGTGTTCGAGCATCATGCGGCGATGGGTCCGGAGTCGCTGCGCGCGTTTCTGTACGAATACCGCGTGACGTTTCCCGTCGGCATCGACATGCCCGGCCCGGACGGCGACCCGATCCCGCGCACCATGCGCGCGTACGCCATGCAGGGCACGCCGACCGCGATCCTGATCGACGCACAAGGGCGGCTGCGTCGCCAGGTGTTCGGCGTGTACGACGACCTGCTGCTCGGCGCGGAGATCGGCACGCTGCTGGCCGAGGCGGCGCAGCAGCGCCTCGATGCCACGCCCGCGGCGCCAACGGCGGAACGTTGCGCCGAGGGTCGCTGCGAGGTGGATGCCGCAGCGGTGGAGCGGCACCTGCTTTCGTAGCGGTGCGCAAGCGGCATGTGTCGAATCGACGGGACTGCCTGGATGACGAACAGGCACCGGCGAAACCGGCATCGGCGCGGTGGACGCACCGCCTGTCGAGCGCGTCGCGCGATGCGCAGTGCGCTGTTCAGCCCGGCGCAGGCCGCTTCCTGCGCACCCGCCGTGCCACCGGCACCAGCGCGAGCAACGCCACGATCGCGAAGCCGGCGCCGGCGAGGAAGGTGGCGTGCGAGCCGAACGCGTCCCACAACTCGCCGGCCACCACGCTGGCCGCCAGCAGCGCCAGCCCGCTCACCAGGTTGAACATGCCGTACGCGGTGCCGCGCAGGTCGGCCGGTGCGGTGTCGGCGACCATGGCGGCCAGCAGGCCCTGGGTCATGCCCATGTGCAAACCCCACAGCACCACACCCAGCGCCAGCCCGGCCAACCCGCCGACGAGGGCCAGCGCCAGGTCCGCCAGCACCAGGACCAGCACGCCCAGTCCGAGCAGCGTGCCGCGGTCGAAGCGGTCGGCCAGTACGCCGACCGGGTAGGACGACAGCGCATACACCACGTTCATCACCACCAGCACCAGCGGGATCAGCACCAGCCCCAGCCCCAGTTCCTGCGCGCGCAGCACCAGGAAGGCCTCGCTGAAGCGGGCCAGGGTGAACACCGCGGCGATCGCCACCACGCCCCAGTACAACGGCGGCAGGCGCGCCAACTCGGCGCGCGACAGCGGCGAGCGCGCCCGCTTCTTTTCCCCGCTGTCCGGCACGTCGTGCACGCCGAACACCACCAGCGCGAATGCGGCGAAGGCCGGCAGCACCGCAAACCAGAACACCAGCCGGATGTTGTCGGCAGCCAGCCACATCAGCACGATCGCCAGTGCCGGGCCGAGGAACGCGCCGGTGGTATCGAGCGACTGGCGCAGGCCGAACGAGGCGCCGCGCAGTGCGGGCGGCGCCAGGTCGGCGATCAGCGCATCGCGCGGCGCGCCGCGGATGCCCTTGCCGATACGGTCCACGAAGCGTGCGGTGACCACCCAGCCGAGCGTGCTCGCCAGCGGAAAGATCGGCTTGGTGAACGCGGCGAGGCCGTAGCCGATCGCCACCAGCAGCTTGCGTCGGCCCAGCCAGTCCGACAGCGCGCCGGAAAATACCTTGGTGATCGCCGCGGTGGATTCGGCGATGCCCTCGATGAAGCCGACGGCGAGCGCCGAGGCGCCGAGCACGCTGACCAGGTACACCGGCAACAGCGCGTGGATCATCTCCGAGGAGGTGTCCATCAGCATCGAGACCATGCCCAGCGCCCAGATGCCGGCCGGGATCCGGCGCAGCACGGAAGGCGTTTTCGGCGTGGCGCTGCTGGGTACTTCCGTGTGCTGGTTCATCGCGGTGCTTCCCGGGGTTGCATGGTCAGGCCGCTCGGCGGCCGGGCAGGGTATAGCCGAGATCGTAACCGTGCTTGCCGTTGGCGACGGTGATCGTCATCGCGCCGCCGAGGCCGGCCAGCTCGCCCGTACCGGAGCCGGGCACCACCGCCACCGTCCACTCCTGCGGCATGCCGTCGACCATCAAGGCGCGGTGCAGCAGCACGAAGCTGCCGCTGCGACCATGCAGCTTGCCGCTGATTTTTTCCAGCGCCACGCAGGCACCCGAGGTGGTGCCGTCGCCCGCTGCCAGCATCTCGCCCTGGCTGGTGGCGTCAAGGTCGCCATGGAACTGTTTGTCCAGCGACAGCTGCGCGAGGCCGGAGACCCGGGCCTGCGGGTTGTCTGGGTTTTGCGGGGGATGCTGACGTCGAATGGCCGGTGGCATGCTTGGCGGTGGGCTCCGGGAGGGTGGCGCAGGCGCGTCAGTGGCGTCCGCAGCGAGGATGAACGCTGCAAGTATAGGCAAGCGTGGAACCGCGGCTTTCGTGGAAAACTCCTGCGCGGTTTCAGGGCGCTGGCGGGGTGTCCACCCGCAGAGTACGCGCTTCGGGGGCGGGTGCATTGAGGCTGGCGCGGCGTGGTATCGGCCGGAAATGCCGGCGTCCTGCCGTGCTACCTTGCGGGGCGTGTCGGCCCGAAAGCCCCGCGTGCGCATGATGGAAGCGGCACGCCGACCCCGGCTTTCGGTCTGCATACGGGAATGGGCATGCACTTCGACCTTTTTACGCTCGGCGTCATCGGCGCGGCCATCGGCATCGCCATCTCGATAAGTTTCACCCTGCTCGGGCTGGTGCTGCGCGGCCTGCCGGCGCTGCGCATCTGGGCCACCGCGTTCTGGGTGATAACCGTCGCCGTGCTCCTGCAGGGCCTGAACGAAAACGGCAGCCTGCTCTCAACGGTCGTGGGCGGCGGCCTGATCGCACTGGCCAATGCGCTGATGCTGATGGGCATCGCCATTCACCTGCACTACCCGCTGCGCTGGCGCTGGTCAATGGCGGTGGTGGGCCTGTTCGTCGCCTGCCAGGTCTACGTCTACCTGTCGCCACCGACGCAGACGATCTCGGCACTGATGTTCGGCGGCTACAGCGTGGTCTGGGACGCATGGATGGTCTGGGTGCTGCTGTGGCGCTCGCCGCGGGACATGCGCAACACCTGCAGCTTCACCGCACTGATCTTCACCATCGACGCGCTGTTCTACCTGTTGCGTTCGGTGGTGGTGCTGTTTCCGCAGCTGTTCGCACACTCGCCGCTCGACCAACTGCTCACCACCTGGAACTACCTGTTCGGCATCCTGTCCTCGTTCCTGCTGAGCACCGGGTTCACCCTGATGCTGGCCGAGCGGCTGACCCTGGACCTGCGCCGGCTGGCGCGCACCGATGGGCTCACCGGCCTGCTCAATCGCAACGCGCTGATCGAGGCGGGCACGCGCCTGGTGCAGGCCTGCCGCGCACGCGGACAGGCCTGCAGCGTGCTGATGTTCGACCTGGACCACTTCAAGTCGATCAACGACAACTGGGGCCACGCGGCGGGCGATGCGGTGCTCAGCCATTTCGTCGGGGTGATCCGTGGCGCGGGACTGGCCCGCGAGGCGCTGTTCGCGCGTTACGGCGGCGAGGAGTTCATGCTGGTGCTGCCCGCCATCAAGCCAGCGGCCGCCGACGCACTCGCCGAGCGCATGCGCGCCGCCGTGGCGGCGGAACCGGCATTGTTCGAGGGCCGCAGCATCGACATCACCACCAGCGTGGGCGTGGCCACGGCCATCGACGCGGACTTCAAGCAATTGGTCAATGCCGCCGATGTCGCGCTGTACCGGGCCAAGCACCAGGGCCGCAATCAGGTGGCGTGGAATCCGGCGGCGTAAAGAGAGCCAGGGGTGGCGGATCGGCCTTCCGTCCCGGGAATGCAAACCCGCCTCCTTGTCCCCCCGATGCGCCTGCACCCGATCCGGCCGCCACGGCATTTTCGCACCCGGTTACACCCGTACTTTTGCCTGTGTAACTCATACACCCTCAAAAGTGTCGGATAACACCGCTACCTGTACCCGTATCGATAGCGGTGCTGCCGCGCAAGAGCCTGATCTGCCGCAGGAATTGTCGGCTTGTGCGGTCAGGGGCGGAGCCGCATACTTGATGCAACACCCCACTTTTGGGGTCTACTTAGCGTTAGAGCGCATGAAACAGACCACCGCGGCAAATTTAGCTTTGCTTCTTGTTCTAGCCGGTTGGTTGCTGGCTTACTATGGCGTCATGTCGCAACTTGGCGACCCGTCGCCATCAGTTCCACGCGCACAAATCGAAGCCTCTCGACACCAGTCGCTGGCAGTATTGTTCATCGGTGTAGCGAGCCTCCTTACGGCGCTTTGGTTGTCCGGCTACAGTTTTTCCGCCGCAAAGGTTCGTGCCGGTGCCTGTGTGGCGTTAATCTTGCTACCTTCGGTTGCTGTTGTCTTGAGCTCGCTGTAGGCGGCGGTGCGCTCTAACTACTCGTTCAAGGCGGACGGCTACGCCGCCGCTTAACTCAAGCGTTAGTCGGTAGCTCGTGGTGGTTCTTCGTTGCATGCGTTTCGCCCAGCTTCGCGTTAGCTTGTCGTCCGTCGCCGCAGCAACTTTTCGCGCAGCGTCATCGCAAGTCTCAGCTTTCAGAGCTGGTAGTTTTGGGGTAGTCGGTTGTTCAAGCGGTGCACTCGTTGGCTAGTTATTGTCGCCCGAGCAAGCTGCGTCGCAACCGTCTAACATTTCGTTCAAGGCGGACGGCTTCGCCGCCGCTTAACTCCAGCGTTAGGCATCTATGAGTACTCCGTCCAGCACCATCAAAGCGCTTCTCGAAGATTCTGACATCCGACAAGAGGTGTTGGAAGATGCGCAGAGATTTAGCGATCTGTTACTTCTGATGATTAGCATTTACTACACTCCTAGGGAGCGAGGGCACGAGTTCGTAACTGCCTTTGAGAATCGCCTTTCTTTCAATGATCGCATCGAGCTATTTCGAACGCTCCCGTTCAAGCCTAGGCCAAAAGCCTTCGAGTACCTCAAGACGGTCAAGGCGGTACAGCGTGTCCGAAATTACATTGCACACCCAAATGTGATTGTAGGCAAAAAGACCTTAGACGGTGTCCAAGAGATATATTTCCTGTTCGACGACTTTCCAAAGTCCTATCGTGCAGCAGTCAGGAAGGCGAATCGCCAGATTTACAAGATTGGCGGGCTCAAAGAAACCATGCGTTTTCACTTGCGCAGCAACAATGCCTAACAACTCGTTCAAGGCGGACGGCTTCGCCGCCGCTTAACTCAGGCGTTAGGGCTCAACCGTAATGGGGCTCAACACTTCTCATCCGAGCATGATTCACCGCATAGTCTTAGCTACGGCGGTCTATGGCATGTACCTTGCCGGAGCAATCTACGCAATTTTCCCGAAGACCGACGCAGGAAAGTTGAGCCTTCAAGTTCTCATGACAATCGGCGGCGTTGGGCTCTTGGCCTTTTTCATATCATGTGTACTACATCTCTCCGAACAAGTAGCACGGTCAGTCCAACATTGGAAATCAGAGATTCATGAGCCGGGACAGCCGTTTCTACTGGGGAGCGAATGCGTCGTTATTTTTGGCGGCTGGGTCGAGGCGACGGGTGCTGTCGCAATTATGTTTGTCCTATGCGGATTCCTGATTACTATCGTCGCTCTACTCGCATTCGTGGTTTCCTTTGGCACGCTTGGCTTCATCCCGACTTTCAGGGGCGATCTATAATTGGGCGCCTGGTTGCTGTTGGTGGCGGTTCTAACCACTCGTTCAAAGCGGACGGCTGCGCCGCCGCTTAACTCCAGCGTTAGCCTTTAGGAGCAACGAACATGCGCCGGACCGGTCAAGTTGCCGCGATCAATGCGAACCGTGGCATGGTCGCAATAGTCACGGAGGACGACGGCTTTACGATCATCGAGCTGATGTCAGGCTGGGACTTGGAAATAGGTGACGTTATAGCTTGGTCAAACGGCTATGGGCTCGGCTCTGAGACGTACGAGAATTTGACGCAACGAACAACAGGCGAGGTTTTCGTGCAAAACCACGCAGTCAATCGTGCAAACCTCCGCTCCCAGCTACTTCTGTAGCGGGCTAACATCTCGTTTAAGGCGAACGGCTACACCGCCGCTCAACTCCAGCGTTAGGCTTTCAAAAGGGATTGAGGCTCACCATGTCACTTCGCATCGCAAGCAGCATGTCAAATGCTCTGGCTGCACTCTTCGCACTCATCGCTGCTGCGCTTTGGTATATCTCTGCAAAGGTTCGAATCCCACTCAAACCTGGTGGCACTGGCAACCCTGAAATGGTCGTAGACGGCTTCGCTTTCGTAGAGACAACTAAGGCGCAAACCACATGGAGCCGACGCGCGGCGTTTGCAGCAGCCATCGCTGCGATGTTCCAGGCACTAGGGCTTGCTCTAGCAGCAGCCTAACAATTCGTTCAAGGCGGACGGCTTCGCCGCCGCTTAACTCCAGCGTTAGAGCGCATGAAACAGACCACCGCGGCAAATTTAGCTTTGCTTCTTGTTCTAGCCGGTTGGTTGCTGGCTTACTATGGCGTCATGTCGCAACTTGGCGACCCGTCGCCATCAGCTTCACGCGCACAAATCGAAGCTTCTCGACACCAGTCGCTGGCAGTATTGTTCATCGGTGTAGCGAGCCTCCTTACGGCGCTCTGGTTGTCCGGCTACAGTTTTTCCGCCGCAAAGGTTCGTGCCGGTGCCTGTGTGGCGTTAATCTTGCTACCTTCGGTTGCTGTTGTCTTGAGCTCGCTGTAGGCGGCGGTGCGCTCTAACTACTCGTTCAAGGCGGACGGCTACGCCGCCGCTTAACTCCAGCGTTAGACCGCAGAAGGATGCAAATGTCCAAGACGAAGAGCATCGAGATTCGCTGCGAGTATTGTCACCAGTGGCTTCCGTCTCCTATCTTCTTTGGCGACAGCGAGTCGTTCGACACCTCAATACTTTTTGCGAACCGAGCGCAGTGTCCTCACTGTCATGAGATGACAGGTTGTAACAAGGAGAACTTTCGGGTGCACTTCGATGATGGTGGGTTCCTCGGCGTGGATGTCAATTAGTTGGGGTCTTCGCGGATCAGTGTGGGTCCAACCGGGCATTTGGGGGTAGCGGCGGGGCGCCGCATGGCGCGGCGCGTGGATGCGGCGGGCGCTTTTCGGTATGTTGGCGGCTTCCCAACGTCAAGGCGCGCCGCATGACCGCATCGCTGGAACACCCCGATCATCTGAGGCGCAGCCTTTCCAACCGGCACCTGCAGCTGATCGCCATCGGCGGCGCGATCGGTACCGGCCTGTTCATGGGCTCGGGCAAGACGATCAGCCTGGCCGGGCCGTCGATCCTCTTGGTCTACCTGGTCATCGGCGTGATGCTGTTCTTCGTGATGCGGGCGATGGGCGAGCTGCTGTTGTCCAACCTCGAGTACAAATCCTTCATCGACTTTTCCACCGACCTGCTCGGACCGTGGGCTGGTTTCTTCTGCGGCTGGACCTACTGGTTCTGCTGGGTGATCACCGCGATCGCCGACGTGATTGCGATCGCCGCCTATACGCAGTTCTGGTTCCCCGGGCTGGCGCCGTGGATTCCCGCGGTGCTGTGCGTGCTGCTGCTGCTCAGCCTGAACCTGGTCACGGTGAAGCTGTTCGGCGAGCTGGAGTTCTGGTTTGCGCTGATCAAGATCGTGGCGATCGTCGCGCTGATCGTTACCGGCTTCGCGCTGGTTGCCTGGGGCTTCACCTCGCCGAGCGGGCACAAGGCTTCGCTGGCCAACCTGTGGAGTGACGGCGGGTTCTTCCCGAAGGGCATCAGCGGATTCTTCGCCGGCTTCCAGATCGCGGTGTTCGCCTTCGTCGGCATCGAGCTGGTCGGCACCACCGCCGCCGAGACGGCGGACCCGAAGCGCAACCTGCCGAAGGCGATCAACTCGATCCCGGTGCGCATCATCATCTTCTACGTGCTGGCGCTGGTCGCGATCATGATGGTGACGCCGTGGCGCCTGGTGGAAGCGGGCAAGAGCCCGTTCGTGGAGCTGTTCGTGCTGGCCGGCATCCCGGCCGCGGCCAGCCTGATCAACTTCGTGGTGCTGACCTCGGCCACCTCGTCGGCCAACAGCGGCATCTTCTCCACCAGCCGCATGCTGTACGGCCTGGCCGAGGAACGGCACGCGCCGAAGATGTTCGCGCGGCTGTCGCGGGCGGCGGTGCCGTCGCTGGGCCTGCTGTTTTCCTGCTTCTGCCTGCTGCTGGGCGCGGCGATGATCTACCTGATCCCCGACCTGGTCACCGCGTTCACCCTGATCACCACGCTGTCGGCGGTACTGTTCATGTTCGTCTGGTCGCTGATCCTGTTCGCCTACCTGGCCTACCGGCGCAAGCGCCCGCAGCTGCATGAAGCCTCCACCTACAAGATGCCCGGCGGCGTGTTCATGTGCTGGGCCTGCCTGGCGTTCTTCGTGTTCGTGCTGGTGCTGTTGAGCCTGCAGCCGGATACCCGCGAGGCGCTGATTGCCAGCCCGGTGTGGTTCGTGCTGCTGGGCATCGGCTACCTGTGGAAGGAGCGCCGGTTGCGCCGCGCCCAGGCCTTGCCGGCCGAGTGACGCACCGTAACCGCGGCAGGTGGCGCGGTCCGCGCCGGTTTCGTAGGGCGGGCACGGCCCGCCGCGCTTTTCAACGGTGCGCGCCATCAAGAGCGGCGGGCGGTGCCCGCTCTACGAAGCGGGGGCATGGCGAGCTCGATGTTGCGGCCGATGGCGCCCACCTCAGTCGCGGTCGGGTGCGCCGAGCGGGAAGTACGGGCGGTACGGTCGCGCCTCGTCCACCGCGCGGGCGAACGAGGGGCGCGCCAGCAGGCGTTGCCGGTAGGCGGTGACGTTGATGCAGCTTGCCGGGATGCGGTGGGTCCAGTCGGCGTAGAACAGCGCAGGCGCGGCGGAGCAGTCGGCGAGGCTGAAGTCGCCGCCGGTGGCCCAATGGCGGCCGGCTAGTTTCCTCTCCAGCCAGGCGTAGGCGGTGTCGAGCAGGGCACGTGCCTCCTTCACGCCGTAGGGGTCGCGGTCGGCCGCGGGGCGCAGGCTGTCGAACACGATCTTCTGCAGCGGAGTGTGCACGTAGTGGTCGAAGAAGCGGTCCATCGCGCGTGCTTCGAGCGCGGTGTCGGCGTCGACGGGAATCAGCGGTGCGGTACCGGGGTAATGCCGATCGAGGTACTCGATGATGATGCCCGACTCGGCCACCGTGCGTTCGCCGTCGCGCAGCAGGGGAAAGCGGCGGATCGGCCACAGCGCGGTGAACTCGGCGTCGGTGACGGCATCGTCCGGCGTGAGCACGCGCCATTCGAACGCAATGCCGTTCTCGTACAGCGCGATCAGCACCTTCTGGCAGTAGGAGGAGAACCGGTGGGCGTAGAGCTGCAAGGGCATGGCGGCGCCTTTTTGTGGAGATTGTCCATGCGATGAATGGTCGCCAGCCGGATCGCCATGGCCCGCTGCGCACTTGATCTGGATCAAGGTGGCAGCCAGAGAGCGTGCCGAATATGGGCGTCGACGGCACCGATGCGGTGCCCCTGAAACGAGGAAATCCGATGGAGTTCCATATTGCCTTGACCGAGGCCTCCCCTGATCCGGCCGTGGTGCAGGATGCCCTGTTCAACGTCGATCCCACCGCGGTGGCCGACCTGGACATGAGCGGCCTGGTGATGCGCGTATCCGCCTCGGCGACGGCGGCGGACCTGATCGAGGTGTTGCGTCAGGTCGGCTGGTCGGTGGCGCCGAAGCAGGTGGTGCAGTTGCCGTCGATCTGCTGCGGCGGTTGCGGCGGCTGACGCGACGGCGGCCGGCGATGCTGTCCTGATCGGCGTCGGCGCGGGCCGGCGTCGCGCCTCGTCGCTTGCCGACGATCAACCCCAGGAGCGTTCTGCCATGTCGTTCGATATCGTGGTCGTCGGGGCCGGCCCTGCCGGGCTGTGTTTCGCCCGCTCGCTGGCCGGCAGCGGCCTGCGCATCGCGCTGGTGGAGCGGCAGGAAGAGACGGCGCTGATGGCGCCAGCCGACGACGGCCGCGAGATCGCGATCACCCACCACTCGCGACGGCTGCTGCGCGAACTGGGCCTGTGGGCGCGCCTGCGCGAGGATGAGATCGGCACGCTGCGTGACGCCATGGTGCTCGACGGCGACGACCGCGACGGCCTGATGTTCCGCCACGGCGAGGCCGGCAAGGAACAGCTGGGCTGGCTGCTGTCGAACCACGCGATCCGCCGCGCCGCATACGAAGAGGTGGCAGGCCTGAGCGAGGTCGAGCGCATCACCGGCGCGCGGGTCGACGCCGTGCGCACCGGTACCGACGGCGCCGAGGTCGAGCTGGACAACGGCGACATGCTGCGCGCGCAACTGGTGGTGTCAGCGGACAGCCGTTTCTCCGAAACGCGCCGCGCGATGGGCATTGGCGCGGAGATGCGCGACTTCGGCAAGACCATGCTGGTGCTGCGCATGCGCCACCAGGTGCCGCACGAGCAGGTGGCGTGGGAGTGGTTCGGTCACGGCCAGACCCTGGCACTGCTGCCGTTGCACGATGCGCATACCTCGTCGGTGGTGCTGACCCTGGCCCCGCCGGCAATGCGCGAGCTGCTGGCGCTGGACGATGCGGCGCTGGAAGCGGCCATGGCCGAACGTTTCGGGCACCGGCTGGGCAGTATGACCGTGGCCGGCCCGCGCTGCGCCTATCCGCTGGTGGGCGTGTACGCGAAGCGTTTCGTGGCCGAGCGCTTCGCGTTGATCGGCGACGCGGCGGTGGGCATGCACCCGGTCACTGCGCACGGCTTCAATTTCGGCCTGCTCGGGCAGGATCTGCTGGCGCGCGAGCTGTGCGCCGCGCAGGCCGCCGGCCAGTCTATCGCCGCACCGGCGCTGCTGGCGCGCTACGAACGCCGGCTGCGGCTGGCTACGCGGCCGCTGTACCTGGCCACCAACGCACTGGCCGGCCTGTATACCGACGACCGCCGCCCGGCGCGTGCGCTGCGCAAGCTGGCGCTGGGCGCCGGCGCACGGCTGCGACCGTTCCGGCGGCTGGTGATGTCGGGCCTCACTGCCGAGCAGGGCGGCGTACCCGCGCCGCTGCGGCTGTTGCGCCGGCCACGGCCGGCCTGACGATCAGCTCTGCGGGTTTCCCTGCACGACCAGGGTGGCGCTCATGCCGGCGGCGAGCACGGCTCCGCTCGGGATCGAGGACGCGTCGATGCGCACGCGCACCGGCACCCGCTGGGCCAGCCGGATCCAGTTGAAGGTGGGCTCGACCTGGGCCAGCAGGCTGTCGCTGGTGGGGCTGGCGCCGTCGGCGATGCCCACCGCGACGCTGTCGACGTGGCCGCGCAGGTGCATGCCGCCGGCCATCAGGCGGATGTCGACCGGATCGCCGACGTGCACCTGCGGCAGCTTGGTTTCCTCGAAGTAGCCATAGATCCAGATGTCGTCGCGCTGGACCAGGGCCATGCGCGGCTTGCCCGTGTCGGCGAAGTCGCCGGCGCGCAGGTCGAGGTTGGTGATGGTGCCGTCGCTGGGTGCGCGCACTTCGGTGCGGGCCAGATCGAGCTGCGCACGCTCCAGCGCGATGCGCGCCTGGCGCACTGCGACCAGGGCGCGCCGCTGGCTGGCACTGGCGGCGCTGCGCCCGGCCTGCGCCTGGCGCCAGTTGGCGTGGGCTGCTTCGGCCGCGGCGGAGGCATCGTCGCGCGCCTCGCGCGAAATCACGTCGCCCAGCCGGTCGCGACGTTGTGCCTGCAGGCGGCGCATGGCGGCCTCGGCCTCGCTGGCCTGCGCGCCAGCGGCGGCGGCCGAGGTGTTCGCGCCGGCGGCCGCCGCGGCGGCTTCGGCGGCGGCGAGGTCGGCCTCGGCCTGGTCGGCGATCAGCTGGTAGCGGTCGCGGTCCACCACGAACAGCAGGTCGCCTTTCTTCACCGGCTGGTTGTCCTTCACCGCGACGCGGGTGATCAGGCCGGAGACATCCGGCGCGATGCGCACCACTTCGGCGCGGACACGCGCGTCGCGGGTCCACGGTGACAACATGTAGTGTTGCCAGGCGGCGTACGCGGTCGCCGCCGCTAGCAGCACCATCGCGGCGGTGAAGCCGGCACGGATCAGGGTTGTACTTCTCATGACAGGGATACCTCAGGAAAACATGGCTAGCGTCGCCACGCTGCAGACGCCGGCAAACAGCGCGATGCGCAGCAGCGACGGATGTGTCGCATGACGGTAGAGGCCGATGCGGCCGAGCAGGTGGTCGAGCAGCCACAGCACGGGCAGCAGCAGGACGGCGAGCACCAGCACACCGGGAAAGTAGATGCCGCCGAGGGAGACTTCATACGGCATGGGCGGCTCCCGGCGAACGCTGCAGACGGTGCTGGCGGGCGACGCCGGCGGCCAGCATGGAATCGCCGTCCTCCAGTGCGCCCAGCAGCAGGTGCAGGTGTTCGCGCAGCGTCGGGTGAGTGAAGTCGATCTGCGCCAGGACATGGCGGATGCGGGCGAGCGCAGCGGCGCGGTCGGCCGGGTCCAGCCGTTCGTAGACGCGGGCCAGCGCGTCCAGCGCGGCGGCGAGGTCGGCGTGCAGCGCGGGCGGCGGCGCTTGTTCGGCCAGGTCGTGGCGCAGCTCGATCAGGGTGTGGCCGGTTTCATGCACCATCAGGGCCCAGCCCAGCAGTTCGTGCGAATGCCGACTGCCCGGCCGGGTCTGCGCCACGATCTGCTGGAACAGGTCGCGGGCGAGGCTTTCGAAACGCGGCAGCAGGCCCGGCAGCGGCGCGCTGGCGGCAAGCCGGACCAGCCCGCGCAGGCGGCGCAGCAACCGGCGACGACGCCCCTTGCTGCCGTGGCCCGAGGGAATCAGCTTGAAGATCGCCACCGCAAGGCAGGCGCCCACCGCGAAAGTCAGCCCGCTGTTGAGATACATCGGCGCATCGACGTGCGGCGCCTCGCCGATCGCCAGCGCGACCAGGATGCCCACGCTCATGGCGGTGCCGATGATGGCCAGCCTGGGCCGGGTGACCAGGTACAGCGACAGCATCAGCAGCGGCAGCGTGCCGAGCACCAGCAGCGGGTAGGTGGGCAGCAACGGCAGCACGCTGTAGGTGGGCAGCGCCACGATCGGCGCCAGCAGGTGGCCGGCTGCGATGCGCTTGGAGACGAACACCGGATCCGGCGCCGCCGAGGCCATCGAGATCAGCGCCACCAGACCAAACAGGACGATGCCGCCGCCGGTCCAGCCGCTGGAGAGCCACAACAGCGACAGCACCAGGGTCACTGCCGCCGAACGCAGCATCGCCAGCATCACGGCATGGCTGTCGTTGGTACGGGCGAAGTGCACGCGGCCACGCGCTCGCGGCAAGGGCTTGCCGGCGCGGCGGCCCAGGTCCAGGTGGGCCTTGATGCGCACGTAGTCGCGCAGTTCGTCGAGAAAGCGGCGGATCAGCGCGTAGCCGGTATCGAAGTCGTCGTGGCAGGGCGGCTCCAGCGCGGCGCGCTCGTGCGTCGCCTGCATGACGATCCGTCGACGGCAGGCGGCAAGCTCGTCGGCCAGCCGGTCCAGGTCGTCGCGCGTGGCACGCTGGTCCAGTGCATCGCCCAGTGGGCGTAGCAGGCGCATCAACGCCTGCACGGCGGCGGTCGAGCCCTTGCGCCGCAGGCGGTCGATCAGGTGATGCAGTAACTGGAAGCGCGAAGCCGAGACCATGAAGCGCTGGTTGAGCAGCTTCAGTACGCCGTTGCGGGTGCGCAGGGAAGGGTCGTCGAAGAACGCGGCGGTGCGCAGGTCCTCGAAGCCGAGTGCACCGCGCACCACGCGCATCTGCGTGCGCTCCATCGCCTCATGGTCGACCAGCGCGCCGCGGCTGCTGTCGCGGATGAAATCCAGGAAGCCGTCGAAGTTGCGGTCGGCGCTGCCGCGCAGGTCGCCGCGCAGGCGGACCGGGAACACCGCGTCGAACACCACGCTGGCCACCAGCAGGCCCAGCAGCACCTCGGAGGTGCGCGCGAACGCGCTGTCGAACACGTTGACCGGATGGTGCATGGCCGGCAGCACGATCATCGCTGCGGTATAGCCGGCCAGCACGAAGGCATAGGCGCGGAAGTGGCGGAACAGCACCGCACCGCCGGCGCACAGCCCGGCCCACAGCGAGATGAACAGCACCAGCGGCAACGGCTGCTGCGGGAACAGCGCCACCGCCAGGATGGCGCCAGTGCAGCCGAGCAGGGTGCCCAGACCGCGATAGAGACTCTTGGCCAGCACCATGCCCGACTGCCGGTTCATCACCACGATCACGGTGACCATCGCCACCGACGGTGAGCCCAGTTGCAGTCGCATCGCCAGCCAGCCGGTGAGGTAGATCGCCAGCAGGGTCTTGAGGACGAACAGCCACGCGGCCTTCTCGCCGGCCATGGCGTGGGCGATCTGCTGGCGCCAGGACGGCGCCGGCGTTGCCGGCAGTTCCGCGCTCGCGGCGTTGCTCATCCCTGCGACTCCACCCCGCACAGTACCTTCTTCAGCAGGTGTTCCAGCTGGCTGCGCTGGGCGTCGGTGATGCCGGCGAAGAAGCCCTGCAGCTGCAGGGTGACCGCCGGCACCACCTGCCGGATCAGCGCCTCGCCTTCGTCGGTGAGCTGCACCAGCAGCTTGCGGCGGTCCCCGTTGCTGGGCGAGCGGGTGAGCAGGCCCTTGGCCAGCAGCTGGTCGATCAGGCGGGTGGTGTTCGACGACTTCTCGCTGGTCGCTTCGCCGAGCTGCGACGGACTCAGCCCGCCCTTGCTGCCGTCGAGCATCATCAGCACGTTGTATTCCGGGTGGGTCAGGTCATGCGCGCGCAGCAGCAGGTTGGCGTGGTCGCTGAACAGCTTGTGCAGCAGCTTCACCATGCGTACCAGCATGGCCTGGTCGCGGGGGAAGCCGCGGTGCCTGCGCGTGCTGACCGCGAGCTTCTGTTCGATGGCCAAGAAGTCGCTCATATCTTCGTTGTGATTGTTTCCATAACTGTATATTACAGTAATGTACTAAAAAGAGAAAGAGGGCGGCGATCCCGCAGGACGGAGGGCCGATGGGATAAAATCCGCCGGTGAGCCCCGCGCTGTCCCCCGCCGTGAAGATTGGCCTCTCGATTGCCGTGGCGACCGGGTTGTACGGCGTGTCGTTCGGCGCGCTCGGCGTCGCTTCCGGGCTCGGCGTGTGGCAGACGGTGGCGCTGAGCGCGCTGATGTTCACCGGCGGTTCGCAGTTCGCCTTCATCGGCGTGCTGGCCGGCGGCGGCGCCGGTTCGGCAGCGTTCGGAGCGGCCACCTTGCTGGGCGTGCGCAACGCAGTCTACGGCATGCAGCTGAACCGCATGCTCAGGCCGCGCGGCTGGCGCCGGCTGCTTGCCGCCCAGCTCACCATCGATGAATCTGCCGCCACCGCCGCGGGCCAGCTCGATCCCGGCGAGCAGCGCCGCGGCTTCTGGAGCGCGGGGCTGGGTGTGTTCGTGCTGTGGAACCTGTTCACCCTGGCCGGCGCGCTGCTCGGTGACGCGCTGGGCGATCCCCGCCGCTGGGGCCTGGACGGCGCGGCGGTGGCCGCGTTCCTCGGCCTGCTGTGGCCGCGCCTGCGCGCCCGCGAGCCGGTGGCGCTGGCCGTGGTCTGCGCGCTGGTGACCGTGCTGGCGATGCCGCGGGTGCCGCCGGGCGTGCCGATCCTGCTCGCTGCACTGGTCGCGGCGCTGTGGGGCTGGTTCAGTCGCGGGCCGGCGGACGAGGGGCTGGAGCCGGACGTCGATCCGGTCGGTTTCGATGGTGCCGACACACCGCCGCAGGAGCACCGCTGATGGCGCTGTGGGGATGGCTGTTGCTGGCCAGTGCGGCGGCGTACGCGATCAAGCTGGCCGGTTACCTGGTGCCTGCGCGCTGGCTGGAGAACGAACACATGAGCCGGGTGGCCGGCACGCTGACGATCGGCCTGCTGGCTTCGCTGACCGCGATGAACACGTTCAGCGCCGGCCCGGTGTTGGCATTCGACGCCCGGCTCGGCGCCTTGCTCGCCGCCGCTGCCGCTCTGTGGCTGCGCGCGCCGTTCCTGCTGGTGGTGGTTGCGGGCGCGCTCGTGGCGGCGCTGCTCCGGCTGGCAGGTATTGGCTGACGTGGTGCCGGCGGCCCGTCAAGTCGAGTTGAAGCGCCCCCACAAAAGCTTGATGGTCACGCCGGCCAGCAGGAGGCTGCCGATCACCAGCATGGCTTCGCCCGAGTGCTGCTGGTCGTCGAGCAGGTAGTTGTTGCACAAACGTATCGGCGAGACCAGATACAGCCAGCCCAGCCGGAAAAACGTGGCGATCAGTTCGAGCAGGAACACGCCGCGTACCACGAAACCCATGCGCGGCCAGCCCAGCCCCAGCGGCAGGCCGATCAGCAGCGGTACGCTGGTGAATTTGGCGAACGCCATCCAGGCCTCGCTGGCGGCGGCATCCAGCGAGCGCGGTAGCATCCAGAACATGCCAGCCAGGCTGGCTAGCACCAGGCTGGTGATGCCGTGGTGGTTCCAGCGCGCGATGCTGGCGTCGAGCCGCGGCGGCAGCGCGGCCGGCAGCAGGTAGCCGACGCCGATCAGCAGCGGGATCTGCACCAGCATCTGCAGGGTCATGCTGCCCTCCAGCCACGCCCGCGCCGGCAGCAGCAGCAGGGCTACGAACAGCACGGCGGCGAAGGCCGGCGCCAGTCGCTGGCGTCCGGCGATGCTCATGGCAGCTTGCGCCGCATGACCTGCGCGACGGCCTGCGGATTGCCCCCGTCCAGGATCCGCACCAGCCGCCCCTGCGGGTCGACCACCTGGATCGCGGCGTTGTGCACGTAGCCGCCCATCCCGTCCGGCACCACGGTGACGCCGAAGGTGCGCAGCAGCTGCCGCAGGTCGTTCTTGCTCGTCGGCCGGGCGATGAGCCAGCCGTGGTCGCGGCCACGGAAGCGCTGCCGGTAGGCCGCCAGCTCGGCGGGCGTGTCGTGCGCCGGGTCGAAACTGATGCTGAGCAGCACCAGCCGGCCGTCGGCCAGCGGCGTGGCGAGCTGATCCTGCAGTTGCGCAAATTCGCCGCCCAGCGCCAGGCACCAGGTCAGGCAGCGGGTGTAGATGAAGTCGACCAGCACCCAGCGACCGCGCAGCTCGGCCAGCTTGACGTGCGCGCCTGACTGGGTTTCCAGCGTCACCGCCGGTACTGGCGGCGGGTCGTGCCGCACCGCGAGGCGGCGTGCGGTTTCGCTGGTGAATGCGTGGAAACCGTCGGTGGCAACCGTCAGCACGGCGCCACCGAGCACCAGCAGCAGGGCGCTAGCCAGCAGGGTGCGCAGCATCGGCATCGACCGGCGCCTTGAGCAGGCCGACGATGATGCGCGTGGCGAACACCAGCATGCCCAGGATCAGCACCATCGCGGCGATGGAACCGGCCCGGTCGTATGGCAACCATTCCGGCAGGTGCGTGGAGAAGCGCCGCGCCACGCTCATGTGGCCGGCGTACAGGAACACCATGCAGAAGCTGATGCCACCCACGACATACAGGAGCAGGCCGGCGCGGTCGGTTCCGCTGTTCACCGGCGCCCGCCGGCGGCTGCCGACCACGTGGTAAAGCAGGGTGAGGACCATCGGCAGCACGCCGAGCAGCAGGTAGAAGTGGAAATGCCCCGGCACCCATTGCGTGTTGTGCATCACCCGGTTGACGCCGATGGTGCCGTCGATGATCGCCGGCACGATGCCGGCGGCCCAGCCGAACAGCGCCAGCACGGCCAGCATCGAGGGCATCGTCCAGCGCAACCCGGAGCGATGGATGTTGGTCAGCACGCCGTAGGCGGTGACCAGGAACACTGGGAAACCGGCCGCATAGGAGATGATCTGGCCCATCACCAGCATCCAGCGCGGCTCCGCGTAATCCATCAGCAGGTGGTGCGGGAACACGATGATCACGAACACGGTGCTCGCCGCCCACGACCACAGGAACGGGCGCGAGACCCCGTAGGGTTTGCCGGTGTAGCGCGGCAGCAGTTCGTAGACCGCGATCACGCCCATGTAGATGGTGGCGTTGATGATCATGTGGCCGAACCAGTAGATCAGGTTCTTCGCCACCAGCGCGTTCAGCGCGATCTCGGGGTCGTAGACGTTGATCAGGCACATCACCAGCACCACCGCGCCGGCCAGGATGCCCAGCGAGTTGGCGATGATCACCATGGTGCTGGCGACCACGGCCTTGGGATGGGTCGGGTCGATCGCGCCGCCGAACAGCCATTGCAGGCCCAGCCCGCGACCCAGGTTGCCGTAGCGCCGGATGATCGCCGCGGCGGCGTCCAGGTAGAACAGCAGCATGCCCACGCCGATCAGCAGGTAGCCGACCATGAACACGGCGGCGGCGCCGTTGCTCCACAGGCCCATCGAGTGCACCGGCAGCGGGTACAGGAAGGTCCACGCGCTGGCGAAGTCGCCGACGAACACCGCCCAGATGATGCACAGCGCACCCAGCATGAACAGCACGTAGTTGCTCACGAACGCCCACAGGTGCAGCGACACGTACTTGCGCAGGAAGAACCACATCACCGCGATGCTGGCCAGGCTCATGGCGCCGACCATGCCGGCGCCGTGCATGGTCATGATCTTGTAGAACATCGCGGCCTGCACCGGTGTCCAGTCGGCCTGGGTCATGCGCATGGTCAGGCCCAGCAGCATCATCAGCACGAACAGCAGCAACGCGGTGATCATGTACAGGTTGAACGCCACGTGTTCGCCGCGCGGCAGTTTTTCGTCCTGCGGGTAGAGTTCGAGCGAGCTCATGACTTGTCCCCCCGGGCAGCGACGTCGAGTTCGGCGGTCATCCCGTTGTGCGCGACGCCGCAGTACTCGAGGCACATGATTTTGTAGGTGCCCGGCGTGCGGAAGGTGTACAGGATCTTGTTGGTGAAGCCGGGCATCGCCTGGGTCTGGATGACGATGCGCCCATCCGGGGCGTAGATCGCGAAGCCGTGGTTGACGTCGCCGGCGGTCACCCGGAACTCCACCGGCTCGCCTGCGGTCAGGTGGGTCTGGCTGACGTCCCAGGTCCATTGGTGGCCGACCACATCGACCACCTGCGCCGCCTGCAGCGGCGCATGCTGCGCCGGGATGGGAAAGGGTCGCAGGCTGGCCCAGGCGATCCCGATACCCAACAGCAAAAGCGCCGCGAACAAGACGCGGCGCAAGCTGATGGAAGTTCGATGTGCCCGCTCTGCCTCGGCGGTATCGGCTGGCCTGCCAGCCTGCGCGATCGCGTAGATGAAGCCCAGTGTCACCAGCCCCATGCCTGTCAGCGTGATCGCCCAAATCACGTTCTGGAAAATCATGGCCGTGCCTCCCCGAAAAGCACCACGTCGAAGCCATTTACCCTATCCGGGTGGCAGTGTCAAGGAAGGGTGGTGAGGAAAAGTTTGTTGCTGTTCTGCTGCTGTCCGGAATAAATCCACGCCCTGCGCCCAAGGCCACCATTCCCGCAATCTTCCCGACCGTCATCCCGGCGAAGGCCGGGATCGCACTTGATTCGGTGGCCTGAATGCGTAGGGCAGTGCGACAACTCGCTGTGCTCGCCCCTGCGGAGCCAGCCTTCGGCTGTTCAACGCTCACGTGGCTCGCTTTTGTCCCGCCTTCGCAGCAATGACGGCAAGGCGAGCGGAGATTTTGGGGCGAGGTTGCGGGTGATGACCGCCCAACACTGTGCCGCAGCTCTTCCGCCGCCCTGCGGCGAATTCATTCCGGACAGCAGTGCGGGGAAGCCAGGATGACGGCCGTGGTACCTGTCCCGGAACGGCCTTCCAGACGGCCGCGCTGCGACGCGCGTGACGCCGGCACGGCCACCTGTCGAGTCGAGGTCCCAGCCGCGGTAGCAGCGCGTTACGGGGAACCGCCGAGTCGCGAAGCGATGCGCACCTCGCCGGTCAGCACCTTGTGGATCGGACACTTGTTGGCGATCTGCAGCAGGCGCTCGCGCTGCTCGTCGTCCAGCTCGCCCTGCAGGGTGATCACGCGGGTGATGTCGTTGCCCGACTCGGGCGTGCCGTCGGGGTTGAACGCGAGCTCGACGTCGACGTGTTGCAGCGGCCACTGCTTGCGCGCCGCGTACATCTGCAGCGTGATCGCGGTGCAGGCGCCCAGCGCGGACAGCAGCAGCCGGTGCGGCGCCGGACCGGTGTTGGCGCCGCCTTCGTCGAGCGGTTCGTCGGCGTGCCAGGTGTTGCCCTGGTCGTCGGTGAAATCGACCGCGTACGGCGCATTGCCGGTGCTGGCGCGGACGGTGGGGATGCGCATGGCGGGTTCTCCTTCGTCGGGTTTCAGATCACGTCCCACATGTAGCCATCGTGCGCTAGCACCGCGCCGGCCAGCTGTTCGATCGCCTCGTCCTCGTTGCGTTCCAGCCCGCGTACGTTGCGCGCCATGCGCCGGCGCGCCTGGCGTGCGAATACCTCGGCGATGTTCACGGCTTCGTTGGCGGCGGGATGCGCCTGTTTCAGCAGACTGTCGGCGCGCGACAGCACGCACAGGCCTACGAACAGGTCGATCGCGATGTCGCCCAGGCGCTTCTGCGCGTGCTGCATGTCGGCCACCTTCTTGCCGTAGCGGCGCAGCAGCGCGTCGGAGGATCTGGACAACTCCACCGTGTACTTCTCGTAGGTGGCGGCCACCTTGCGCAGCCGCGGCGACAGCTCGTGCGCGATGCGGTCGATGCCGTAGCCGGTGGCCTCGCGCATGCGCCGGCCGGTGTAGCTGCCGAGCACGCCGAAGCCCTTGATCGGCTCGTTGAAGATGTCGCCCACCGCGGCCTTCAGCTCGCTGAGGCCCGCGCCCACGCCCTTCAGACCGGACAGCGCGATGTACAGCCGCAGGATCTCGTTGGTGCCCTCGAAGATCGACAGGATGCGCGTGTCGCGGGTGATCTGTTCGTACGGGAACTCGCGCATGAAGCCGTTGCCGGCGGCGATCTGCAGCGCCTCGTAGGACGCGCGCTGCACCGCTTCGCTGGCGAACACCTTGCTCATCGCCGCCTCGACCGAGTAGTCGCTGCCGCCGCCGTCGATCAGGTGCGCCACCATCCACACCGCGCTCTCGGCGGCGAAGCAGTCCACCGTCATCTGCGCGATCTTTTCGCGCACCAGGCCGAACTCGGCGATCGGCTGGCCGAACTGCTTGCGCTCCTTCGCCTGCGCGCTGGCCAGCCGGATCAGCGTGCGCATGCCGCCCACCGCGCCGCCACCCAGGCCGGTGCGGCCCGAGTTGAGGATGCTCATCGCCACCTTGAAGCCCTTGCCGACCGGGCCCAGCACGTTTTCTGCCGGCACGCGCACATCGGCGAACGCCACCGTGGTGGTGCTTGATGCGCGAATGCCCATCTTGTCCTCGTGCGGGCCGTGGCTCACGCCGGGCCACTTCGCCTCGACCAGGAAGGCGGTGATCTTGCCCTCGGGTGTGTCGGTGCGCGCGAACACGGTGTAGAAGTCGGCGATGCCGCCGTTGGTGATCCAGATTTTCTCGCCCGAAAGCGTCCAGCTGCCGTCGTCGTTGCGCACCGCCTTGGTGCGGATCGAGGCGGCGTCGGAGCCGGCGCCGGATTCGGTGAGGCAGAACGCGGCGATCATCTCGCCGCTGGCCAGCTTCGGCAGGTAGCGCTGCTTCTGCTCGTCGCTGCCGAACAGCAGCAGGCCCTTCATGCCGATCGAGCTGTGCGCGCCGATGGTCAGCGAGACCGAGCTGTCGTGGCTGCTGGTCTGGCCCAGCACGCGCGCGTAGGCGCCGTTGGACAGTTCCATGCCGCCGAACTGCTCGGGGATGATCAGGCCGAACAGGCCCATCTCGCGCAGCGCCTGGATGAACTCGGCCGGCTGCTCGGCGTCGCGGTCGTACTGCTTCAGCTCGGCGCCCTTGTCGGCGAGGAACTGGTCGATCGCGTCGGTCATCGCGCCCAGCATTTCCTTGTCGCGGGCGTTGATCTCGGGGTAGGGGAACAGGTTCTCTTCCAGGATGTTGCCCAGGAACAGCTGCTTGGCGACGCTGTCGTCGCTGCGCAAGGTGGCAGAAGCGGGGGTGGCGGGCGGCGACGAGCTCATGACGCGATCTCCATGAAAGGCGAAGCGCCATTCTGGCACTTTCGCCGCACCTACTCATGTTGCCAATCGACGCACCCGGCGCGTCGCGTGGCCATGCCGTCCGGCGGCGACGACGGGCCGCCGGTGCTTGAAACGTTTTCCGGCGCACCCAGATCACCGCTTGTGGTACGTCATATCGGCGGGTTTTCGGAGGTAGGGCCATGGCAACCGGTTGGGCGGGCGACGGCGCCGTGCAGGAGCAGATCGACGCCACGGTCGACGATGCGGTGCAGCGGGCGCGCCAGCAGTTGCGCAAGGGCCCGGGCCTCAAGCACTGCGAGGAGTGCGACGCGCCGATTCCCGCGGCACGGCGCCAGGCCGTGCCCGGCGTGCGCCTGTGCGTGGCCTGCCAGGAAGCGCAGGACGCGGAGCAGCGCAGCGCCAGCCTGTACAACCGCCGCGGCAGCAAGGACAGCCAGCTGCGCTGAAGCCCATGCTTGGAGTGCGACGGCGCTCCTCACTTGCCGATCGAAATGCGGCGCTCGCCTAGCGTCCTGCCGCTCGCACCCCATGCCCGCACCCTGTACTCGCCTGGCGGCAGATAAAGCGCGGCTCGCTCGTGCACGTCCAGTAAGGTGTATCGGTCGGCCGGGGTGGCATCGTCCGGTTCGTTTGCCAGCCGTGCCTCGATAACGCAGGGGCGGGTTCGCGCGCACAGGGCGGTGTCGATCAGCCATGCGTGGCGCCGCTGGTCGCTGCGCAGCCACTCGGGACGCGGGGTGTCGCTGGTGGGCGGGAGGATCACGCTGACGTCATTGCGCTGGGGGTAGGCGCTCCACGGCTTGCCGTTGACACGATTCAGCAGAACCATCGCCCTGGCCGGGTGCAATGCCGCAATCAGTTGCTGGTAAGGCGGCGACTGTCGCGGGGGGGATCGACTCCGCTGAATACGGTCTGGTTGATGGACAGGGGATCGAAACCGCTCAATCGCTTCAGTTCCATCGCCATCGGTCTGACATCCTCACCCAGCCCGCCGGGAGCCTTGTCGATGTGCGCATAACCGGCATGCACGAACAGGCGTGCCGCCGGGTCTGCCATGAAAACACGGCGATACAGATTATCGGCCTGGCTGTTTTCCCGGATCTGCGGCGTCATGTCGGATGACTCGTACGGCACGATCACGAAGCCGAGCCGGATCGCCTCGCGCACGATGTCGCCGTACAGCGGTTCGCGCAGGTATTCGCTGCCGCTCGTGGCCAGTGCGTAACCGCGGTGGGCCAGTTCGGTATCCCTTTTGTCGAGCGCCTCGGCAGCGAAGTGGGTGAAGCCTAGGCACGCAGGCGCGGCAGCAAGGCCAGCGTGAGCAGGCGGGTATGCGGGTCGTGATGGGCTTCGTTGACCATCACGATGCGGCGGTTCGCAGCGAGCCTGGTGATGGCATCCACCGCGTTGACGGCCTGCCATTGCGTCGGTGACGGCACGGCCCGGTCGGCGCGGCCCGCACTGGCGAACGGAAAGTCGCTGACGGCGGCCCGGTACAGGTCGAGATTGGCGTCGGCAAAGGCGAGGAACTGGCGCGCCTGCTTGCGGTCGTCGTCCGAAAGTTGCGGCATCAGCCGATGCAGGTACTGGTAGCGCGCCAGGTCGTTGGGCAGCGGCTTGAGTTCCTGGAAGAAATTGCGCGCCTGCGGTCGAGCTGCCTCCATGGCCGTCGCCATGGGCGCCGAGAACGCGGACAGGCAGAGCAGGGTGGCGACGAATCGTGGCGACATGGGCTGGATCACATATGCGGGTTCGCCGAATCTACACACGCGGGTCCCGTGCCGGAAGCCGTCCGGTCAGTTGTTCCGGATCATCCCGCAGAGCGGGATAGATGACCGCTGCCTCGGGATGCAGACGAGGATGGTACTTGTGCGTCCGATGGACAAACGGCAAGCTGGATCCCATTGACTGGCCGACTTGGTGTCGCGGGACAGTCGGCAACGGGTCACTGGCGTGTTAGAGCCGCATGATGCGCATTGCAACTGCCATAGTCCTTCTTTTAGTCGCTTCCTCTGCCTGGGCGCAGAAGTGCACCACTGCAGAGGCGCAGGCCGCTGAGAGCTCCGTTGATTCGCTTGCCTCATGGCAATCCATCTATGCATCCTATAGGCAGTATGGTCATTGCGACGATGGTTCCATTGCTGAGGGATTCACCGACAAGATCGTCCACCTGCTTGCTACTCGCTGGGATTCGCTCAGCCAAGCACAGCAGCTCATCGCCAGTGACCCCAAGTTCCGAGTCTTCGTGTTGCGCCACATCAATGGCTCCGCCTTGACTACTGAGCTGGATAGAGTCGCAACCTCAGCTCGGAACCAATGTCCTAGGTCGGCTGCGCTTCTCTGCAAGCAAATCGCAGGGGCTGCCAGTGAGCGGTAGCGGCTCTAAAACTTCATTCAAGCCGAAGCCGCTTCGCGGCTCGGCTTAATTCAGGCGATGGCATGGAGGCAGCGCTCATTTCCACTTCATTGAACCCGTTCGAACTCGCCGCCGGCATCAACTACTTTTTTGCGTTGCTGCCGGATGAGCAGACGCGTCGTGCGATCGCCGGCGTGGGCGAGCGTTTCCGCAAGTCGCACCGGGTCGAGGGAACGCCGGTCGGCATCGACGACCTGCACCTGACGCTGTGCCCGATGGGCAAGCCTGAGCGATTGCGCCGGCCGCTGGAAGAATCGCTGCTGGCCGCGGCCGGCGACGTGCGCGCCCAGGGGTTCACCGTGACGCTGGATGCAGCGATGCGCTTCAGCGCCAGGGACGGGCAGTTCCCGTTCGTGCTGTGCGCGGACGGGCTCACCACCGCCGCGGCGCTGGAGCTGCGCAAGGCGATTGCCGTGGCGCAGTCGCGTGTGGGCCTGCAGGTCAGTGGCGTGTCCAGCTTCCTGCCGCACGTGAGCCTGCTGCACGGCCATGCGGTCGACGCGGTCGAGGAATCGGTCGCGGCGATCCAGTGGCAGGTGTCCGAGTTCGTGCTGATCCGCAGCTTCTTCGGCCAGTCGAAGTACGAAGTGGTAGGCCGCTGGCCGCTGGCGGCAGGCGCCGCGCCCGAGCCACTCGACCTGCTGGCGGAGCTGGCCAGCGTGGTGGACCTGCCGGATCTTGCGGAGCTGACTGACTGGTCCGACGTGGAGTGATTGGCGCCGGACGCGGCTCGCGTCAGATCGGCGGCTCGGCGTTCGCGGCGCGCACCTCGCGGCGCCGCTGGCGCGCCAGGCTGTGTTCGCGGTGGGCGATGTACAGGCTGGCACCGATGATGATGGCCGCGCCTGCCGCGGTGTAGCGATCCACCTGTTCGTCGAAGATCCACCACGCCAGCACGGCCACGATCAGCAGCTGCAGGTAGCTGAACGGCGCCAGCAGCGAGGCGTCGGCCAGCCGCAGCGCGCGCGTCCAGCACCAGTGGCCGCTGGTGCCCAGCGCGCCGGACAACACCAGCCACGGCCAGATGGCGGCATGCGGCCATTGCCATACGGCCAGCGCGGCGGGCAGCGACAGCGGCACCCACAGCAGCGTGGTCAGCAGCACGATGCGGTCGGCCGGCTCGCTGCCGGTCAGCGACTTGATGCTGATCGTCACCGCGCCGGTCAACGCCGCCGCGAGCAGGGCCACCAGGCTGCCGGCGGCGAACGCCGCGCTGCCGGGCCGCACGATCACCAGCACGCCGATGAAGCCCGCCACCACCGCGCTCCAGCGGCGCCGGCGCACGACTTCGCCGAGAAAGATCACCGCGCCGATGGTGACGAACAAGGGCGAGGAGTACGACAGCGCCACCGCCTCGGCCAGCGGCAGGTTCACGATCGCCCAGAAGCCGGCCAGCATGCCGCCCATGCCGAGCACGCAGCGCATCACGTAGAAACCGAAGCGCGGCGTACGCAGCAGCGCCCAGCCGTGCCCATGCAGCAGCGGCAGGGCGAACAAGGCACCGAACGCGCTGCGGAAGAAGGTGATCTGGAACGGGTGCAGCTGGGCCGAGGCGAAGCGGATGGTCACCGCCATCAGCGCGAAGAAGCCGGCGCTGCCCAGCATCAGCAGCACCGCGCGCAGCGGCAGCGGGGTGGGAACGGGCGGCGATGCGGGGATCGGGTCCAGGGCCGTGGCGGGGCAGTTCGAGGTGGCGCGCATGGTACCCCACTTGCGCGCCGGCTTTGGCGCCGCCGGGCGCGGCGCTTCAGTGTGCGGGCGGCGCCGCGGCCTTCGTGTCATCGCCCGACCACGCCTGCAGCCGCTCGCGCACGGCCGGCTCCAGACCCTTCAAGCCCCAGCGGTGGCCTTCCGCCACTGCGGCGTCGGTCGACTGGCCGCCGAGCAGCGCGGCGCGCAGGGCGATCATCGCGCCGACCCGGTTGCCGCTGGCGCAATGCACCAGGGTCGGCTGCTCGCCGGCCTCACGCAGCAGGCGGTCGAACTGCATCACCTGGTCGCGGGTGAGATCGTCGGCGCCGCGGATCGGCAGGTTGTGATAGCCGATGCCGGCCGCCTGCACGGCGGCCGCTTCGCCGAAGTCGGGCGTCTCGCTGTCCAGGCTGAGGTCGATCACCTGGCGGATGCCGGCGCGCTTCAGCGCAGGGATGTCGCTGGCCTGCAGGCGCCCGGAGGCCACGCGGTTCGGCGCGGGGAACGCAACATGAGGAAGCCCGGCCAAGGCGGCTTCTTCCGGCGCGGCGGCGGCGACGGAAGCGGACAGGGCAAGTGCCAGCAACAGCAGCAGTAGGCGGTACATCGGCGTATGTCTCGGGGAAGGGGGAGACGGTCAGGATAGTCGAGTCGGGGCTCGAGTGGTCGAGGATGCGGCGATGATCACGGGTGCTGCCGTCCGGGCCACCTGGCCGGGGCAAGCCATGCTCCGCTGGCCAGTATAATCGCCGGCCCATTGATTGGACGACCAGGATCGACCGATGTCCGACATCCCCGCCTGCCCGCTGTGCGCGATGGAAAACACCTATCCGGACGGCGACAACTACGTCTGCGCCGACTGCGGCCACGAGTGGCCGATCGCGGCGGCAACCCAGGCAGGCGACGCCGCGCTGGTGGTGCGCGACGTCAACGGCAACGTGCTTGCCAGTGGCGACACGGTGACGGTGATCAAGGACCTGAAGGTGAAGGGGTCGTCGATCCCGCTGAAGCAGGGCACGGTGATCCGCAACATCCGCCTGGTCGACGGCGACGACGAGCACATCGAAGGCAGCTCGGACAAGATCAAGGGGCTGGTGCTGAAGGCGTGTTTCCTGAAGAAGGCTTGAGAGCCTGTTCATGATCTCCAAGTGCCCCGCGTTGTCATCGAGCGACTGCCTCGCAGCCGCTCGATGACAACCCTTCGGGCCGGGTCTGTTTGTCCGCATGCCGGCGTCATCACTCGGTCGTGGACGGACGTCCACTCCTCAGCTCCTCAAAGCCGAGTCCATCCATGGACTCTCCCCGCGTGCCCACGTTCTTCCTTGGCCTGCGGACAAACAGCTCCCGGCGCGGGGTACTTGGAGATCATGAACAGGCTCTGAGCGCGCGCGGGCCTACTGGCGTGCTTCGAGCCGCAGCCCGCGCGGGGTCAGCCGGCGCTCGACCAGCTCGAACAGGCCCTGCACCAGCAGCGCCAGCACGGCGGCCGGGATCGCGCCCTGCAGGATCAGGCCCACGTCGTCCAGCCGGATGCCGGTGAGGATCGGCTGGCCGTAGCCGCCGGCGCCGATCAGCGCTGCCAGCGTGGCGGTGCCCACGTTGATCACCGCCGCGGTCTTGATCCCGGCCAGGATCGAGCGCATCGCCAGCGGCAACTCGACCCAGCGCAGGCGCACGCCGGGCGGCAGGCCCAGCGCGGCGGCGGACTCGCGCAGTTCCGGGGCGATGCCGACCAGGCCGGCGTGTGTGTTGCGCACGATCGGCAGCAGGCTGTACAGGAACAGCGCGGCGATCGCCGGCCAGGTGCCGATGCCGAGCAGCGGGATCATGAACACGAACATCGCCAGCGACGGCACCGTCTGCAGGATGCCGGTCAAGCCGATCAGCCACTGGCCGAGACGCCGCCGCCGGGCCGCCAGGATGCCCAGCGGGATCGCCAGCAGCATGGCCAGCCCGAGCGAGATCGCCACCAGCCTGAGGTGCTCGACGCTGCGCTGGAGCAGTTGCGTCCACCGGCCGCCCTCGTGGTCGTGCGCATGGATGCCGAGGAAACTGGCAGCCACCACGTTTTCCTTCACGCCGCGCAGCTTCACCCGCGCGTTCATCGCGCGCATCGCGTCCTCGTCGATGCTGCCGGCGAATTTGCGCAGCACGCCGACGAAGGCGGGGGCGCTCTGCTCCAGCGCCAGGCGGTACAGGTAGACCGCGTCGTAGCGCGGGAAGTAATGGCGGTCGTCGCGCAGCGTGCGCAGGTGGTAGTAGGGGATTTCCGCGTCGGTGCTGTACAGGTCGATCGCGTCGACCGCGCCGCTGGCCACCGCGCGGTACGACAGCGCGTGGTCGAGACCGCTCACCTTCGCCTGCGGCAGGCCGTAGCGTTGGCGCAGGCCGGGCCAGCCGTCGCCGCGGTCCATGAACTCGTTGGAAAAGCCGAAGCGCAGGCCGGGGTGCTGCAGCAGGTCGGAAATGTCCCGGATGCCCAGCCGCGCGGCGACATCGTCGCGCATGCCGAGCGCATAGCTGTCGCTGAAGCCGAGCGAGTCGGTGATGCCGATGCCCAGGGGTTTCAGCCGCGCGCGCAGGCTGGCGATGTCCGCGTTTGCCGGCATGCCCTTCAGCAGTTCCTGGGTGAGCGTGCCGGTGTATTCGGGATAGGCGTCGATCTCGCCGTCGAGCAGGGCGCGCCACAGGATGCGGGTGCCGCCCAGCTCGCGCCGGTGCACCGCGTCGACGCCGGCTTCGCGTGCGCCGGCCAGCGCCAGTTCGCCGAGGATCACCGACTCGGTGAACTGCTTGGAGCCGATGCGTACCGGCGCGGCCTGCGCCGGCGCGGGCTGCAGACATGGGCCCAGCAGCAGGCAGGCCGCCAGCAGCATCGGCGCGCTCAGCAGGCGGTGCATCACGGAGCCTCCGGCAAGCGTCGCTGCGCGGCGACGAAGCGGCTGACGAACGCGTCGGCGGGGCACTCGCGCAGGTCGCGGAAAGCTCCGTCCTGCAGCACAGCGCCCTGGCGCAGCAGCACCAGCCGCTCGGCGAACCAGGCCGCTTCGGCGAGGTCGTGGGTGACCACGATCACCGTCTTGCCGAGCTGGTTGAAGATCTGCTTCAGCTCGTCCTGCAGCTCGTGCCGCACCACCGGGTCGAGCGCGCCCAGCGGCTCGTCCAGCAGCAGCGCGTCGGGGTCGGCCATCAGCGCGCGCATCAGCGCCACGCGCTGGCGCTGACCGCCGGACAGTTCGGCCGGATAGCGCTCCAGCACGTTCGCCGGCAGGTGGGTCAGCGCGGCGAGTTGTTCCGCGCGCTGGCGGATCCGCTCGCGATCCCACCCGAGGTAGCGCGGCAACAGGGCCAGGTTGCCCAGCGCGGTGAGGTGCGGAAACAGGCCGCCGTCCTGGATCACGTAGCCGACCCGCCGGCGCAGCGGCAGCACGTCGGCGCGCTGCAGGGGCTGGCCGTCGATCTCGACGTGGCCGTGGTCCGGCCACTCCAGCCCGAGCAGCAGGCGCAGCACGGTGGACTTGCCCGAGCCGCTGCTGCCGATCAGCGCGGTGGTGGTGCCGGCAGCGAACGCCAGGGTGACCTGTTCGAGCGCCTGCAGCCTGCCGTAGCGCTTGCCCGCCTGCACCAGTGCGAAGGCGATGCCGCCGGCGGACTCAGCCGTGGACATGGCGCGTCATGGCAGCTCGACCTTCGGTTCGGTGGCGGGGAAACGGCGCGGGCGGGCGATGCCGCCGCGGCCGCGGTGCGCGCGTGAGCCTATCAGCAGGGCGGATCCGGCTGCTACCGGCGAGCGCCGTGCTGGCTGGGCCGGGCCGCGGCGTCGACGCCACGGATCGTTGTGGCGTGCCGCTCATCCGCGCGTGGTCGCCGCCTTGCCGCTCGGCGTCGTACATCGCGCCGTCGGCGCGCCGCCGCAGCTGCCTGGCGTCCTCGCCGTGGTCGGGATGGAGCGCGCCGGGTGCTCAATCCAGCGGCGCGGTCATGATCAGCCGGCCGACCGCGTAACCGCGCTGGCGCGAGTGTTCCTTGAGCTGCAGGAACAGCGCCTGGTCCATCGCGGGGCGGCGCGAGAGTATCCACAGGTGCTTGCGCCCGGGGCTGCCGATCACCGCCCACTGGTAGTCGGCGTCCACCTCGATCACCCAGTAGTCGGCCCAGGCCATCGGCAGCCAGGTCAGCCAGGCCGGCGCGAAGCGCACCTCCAGCGCCGCGGGCTGGTTGTCCTTGATCCGCGCTACGCCCTCCACGGACATCGGGCCCTTGCCGGTGCGGCAGGTGTTGTGGATGTGCACGGTGCCATCGGGGTTCGGTGTGTAGGTGGCGATCACGGCACCCAGGCAGTTGCGCTCGAAGTACATCGGCAGGCGCGCGACCTCGTGCCACTGGCCGGCGTAGCGGTGCAGGTCCAGTGACGGCACCGGCTGGTTCGGCAAGCTGGCAGCGGCAACCGGCCAGGTGCAGGCCAGGGTTGCCGCGATCAGCAATCGGCAAAACACATGCATGGCCTGGTTCCGTGGAGCGTGCGTGGTGCGGGAGGGGCCAAGGATGGTTGAAGCATGGCAGGCGGTCTAGCGGTAGCGCGCTTCCTGCAGGTCGATCTCGCGCACCAGCCGGCGCGAGACCTCGTCGGAGATACGGCGGTGGCGCGCCAGTTCGAAGACCGCCTCGCGCTGGCCCTGCAGCGCGGCCAGGCGCAGCTCGCGTTCGGCCGTGTCGGCCTTGCGCAGCTGCCGCGCCTCGTCTTCGCTGGAGGCGTCCTCGTCCAGCCAGTGCTGGTACAGGGCGATCACCCGCGTGGCGGCGTTGGTGTAGGTATCGACGTCGCTGGCCGGCGCCTTTTCCAGCAGTTCATGCTGGGCTTTCTCGACGGCGGCGATCGCCGCCTTGGCGGCGCTCCGGCGGGCCAGGTTCTCCTCCCGCTGCACCGCCGGCTCCGGCGGCAGCTGCAGGCCTTTCAGCAGCGGCGGCAGGCCGATGCTGGCAACCAGCAGCGAGAGCAGGATCACCGCGGTGGCGAGGAAGATCGTCAGCTCGCGCGCGGGAAAGGGCGTGCCGTCGGGCAGCAGCAACGGCAGCGTCATCACGCCGGCCAGGGTGATCGCGCCGCGAACGCCGGCCAGCGAGGTCGCCAACAGTAGGCGCCAGTGCGGCCGGCTCACCGGGGTGCCGTGATGGTGCGCCTTGAGCACGTTCAGCCGCAGCGAGATCCAGACCCAGGCGAGGCGCAGCAGCGCCAGGCCGATATTGATCGCCAGCGCGTACACCAGCAGCCACCAGGGGTTGCGATGGCCGCTTTGCGCCACCGATTCCATCGCGCCCTGCAGACTGGCGGGCAGCTGTTCACCCAGCAGCACGAACATGATGCCGTTCAGGGCGAACTGCACGGTGTTCCACACCGCCGTGCGCTGCACGCGCGTGGTCGCCAGCAGGCGGCCGCTGAGCTCGACATAGCTCATGGTGATGCCGGCCGCCACCGCGGCGAGAATGCCCGAGGCATGCACCTGTTCGGCCAGCAGATAGGCGCCGAACGGGATCAGCAGGCTGATCAGGATCGGCGAGCCGGCCTCCTGGCCGAAGTGCCGCGACAGCCAGCGTTGCGCGAAGCTCACCGCCACGGTGAACGCCACGCCGACGCCGAACCCGGCCAGCGCCACCCACAGGAAGGTCAGCGACGCGGATAGCAGCGAGAAGCTGCCGGTCATCGCCGCCGCCACCGCGAAGCGGAAGCAGACCAGGCCGGATGCGTCGTTGAGCAGCGACTCGCCTTCGAGGATGTGCATCAGCCGCTTCGGGATCGGCACCCGCGCAGTGATCGACGACACCGCCACCGGGTCGGTCGGCGACACGATCGCCGCCAGCGCGAACGCCACCGCCAGTGGCATCGCCGGGATCAGCCAGTGGATCAGGAAACCGACGCCGACCACGGTGAACACCACCAACCCCAGCGCCAGCGCCAGGATCGCGCCGCGGTCGCGCATCAGCCCGTCCTTGGGGATGCGCCAGCCGTCGAGGAACAGCAGCGGCGGCAGGAACAGCAGGAAGAAGATGGCCGGGTCGAGCGCCACGCCATGCTTGAACACGCCGGTGATCACCGCGCCCAGCCCGATCTGCACCAGCGGCAGCGGCAGCGAGAACGGCAGCATGCGTACCAGGTAGCCGCTGCCGACCACCGCCAGCAGCATGGCCAAGGCTACTTCGATCGAGTTCATGGGATGTCCGGGTGCGTTTGCGACCTTAGCAACACGGCGGCCGCCGCGTCGAGCGACGGCGACGACATGCCGGGAGCGACATGGCATACCATCGACGCTCCCGCGACCGATCCGTTCCCCAGGAGATCGCATGCCGCCGATCATCATCGTTCGCCAGCTCGGCAAGACCTACGCCTCCGGCTTCCAGGCGCTGAAGCGGATCGACCTGGAGATCCGTCGCGGCGAAATCTTCGCCCTGCTCGGCCCCAACGGCGCCGGCAAGACCACCCTGATCAGCATCATCTGCGGCATCGTCAAGCCCAGCGAGGGCAGCGTGCTGGCCGACGGCCACGACGTGGTGCGCGACTATCGCGCGGCGCGCGCGAAGATCGGCCTGGTGCCGCAGGAGCTGACCACCGACGCGTTCGAGACGGTGTGGAACACGGTCGGCTTCAGCCGCGGCCTGTTCGGCAGGAGCGCCAACCCGGCGCACATCGAGAAGGTGCTGAAGGACCTCTCGCTGTGGGACAAGCGCAACAACAAGCTGATCACCCTGTCCGGCGGCATGAAGCGGCGCGTGATGATCGCCAAGGCGCTGTCGCACGAGCCGCAGATCCTGTTCCTCGACGAGCCCACCGCAGGCGTCGACGTGGAATTGCGTCGCGACATGTGGGCGATGGTGCGCGCGCTGCGCGCCTCCGGCGTCACCATCATCCTGACCACCCACTACATCGAGGAGGCCGAGGAAATGGCCGACCGCATCGGGGTGATCCACAAGGGCGAGCTGATCCTGGTCGAGGACAAGGCCGAGCTGATGGAGAAGCTCGGCCGCAAGCAGCTGACCCTGCACCTGCAGAATCCGCTGGAAGCCATCCCCGCGGCGCTGGCCGGCTACCCGCTGCAGCTGTCGGCCGACTGCCGGCAACTGGTCTATACGTTCGACGCGCAGGGCGAGCACACCGGCATCGACGTGCTGCTGCGCCGGCTCGGCGAGGCGGGCATCGACTTCAAGGACCTGCAGACCCGGCAGAGTTCGCTGGAGGACATCTTCGTCGGCCTGCTGAGGGAACGCGCATGAATCTTTACGCGATCCGCGCGATCTACCGCTTCGAGATGGCGCGCACCGGGCGCACCCTGCTGCAGAGCATCGTCTCGCCGGTGATCTCCACTTCGCTGTACTTCGTGGTGTTCGGCGCGGCGATCGGCTCGCACATGAACGGCATCGACGGGGTCAGCTACGGCGCCTTCATCGTGCCGGGACTGATCATGCTGTCGCTGCTCACGCAGAGCATCTCCAATGCCTCGTTCGGCATCTACTTCCCGAAGTTCGTGGGCACCATCTACGAGATCCTGTCGGCGCCGGTGTCGCCGTTCGAGATCGTCGCCGGCTACGTCGGCGCGGCGGCGAGCAAGTCGATCATCCTCGGCCTGATCATCCTGGCCACCGCGCGGCTGTTCGTTCCGTTCGGCATCGAACATCCGCTGTGGATGCTGGCGTTCCTGCTGCTCACTGCGGTCACCTTCAGCCTGTTCGGCTTCATCATCGGCATCTGGGCGGACAACTTCGAGAAGCTGCAGCTGGTGCCGCTGCTGGTGGTGACGCCGCTGACCTTCCTTGGCGGCAGCTTCTACTCGATCCACATGCTGCCGCCGTTCTGGCAGAAGGTCACCCTGTTCAATCCGGTGGTGTACCTGATCAGCGGCTTCCGCTGGAGCTTCTACGGCGTGTCCGACGTCGGCATGGGCGTCAGCGTGGGGATGACCGCAGTGTTCCTCGCGGTCTGCCTGGCCGTGGTGTGGTGGATCTTCCGCAGCGGCTACCGCCTGAAGGCCTGAGCCGGGGATGCCGGCGTATTCAGGTCAGCGCGGTACGCGCATGGAATGGCAGCTCCCGGGCGCCGGTGTGCAGCACCGCCGGTTCGGCCGCGTCGAGCTGCTCGCGGCGGGCGTCGATTACCACCAGAATGCGTCCGGCGGCGATCTCGTCGCTGAACTTGCGGCTCACCGTATCGGGCACCTCGAAGCCGACGATCTCGCCGATGCAGGTGCCGAAAGCGGCGCCGGCGATGGTCATCGCCGCGGCGGCGCCCAGTGTCACGCCCAGCGGCGGCACGGCGGCCGCGGCCAGCCCCAGCAGCAGGCCGGTGCCCCCGCCGCAGACGCCGCCACGCACGGCGGCGGGGTAGAAGTCGTTGCGTCCCTGCATCAGGTGGTCGGGGATCTTCTCCAGTTCGATGTCCTCGCGGGCGACCAGCGAAATGTCGCGGTCGTCGACACCGGCTTCGCGCGCGGCCGCCATCGCGGCACGCGCGGCCGGCAGATCGTTGGTACTGAATACGCAGCGGGTTTTCATCGGGGCAGGCCTCCGCTTCCGGCATGGGCGCTGCCGCATGGGCGGGCCGGTCGACCCCGCGGGGCCACGCGGCAAGACGGGCTTGCACGCTTGGCTCTTAGTCCCCGGGGCGTTGTGGGCACGTGACCCGGTTGTTATGGCCGGGGAAGGCGCGGCGCAGCGAGGGAACGGGTACGCTCGCGTGGCGGGATGCGCCCGCAATGAACGAATCGCGGATGAACGAGTCCATAGCGGATACGCGACGACAGAAGGGGTGAACGTGCGCAGGCAATCATCGACAGGCAGCTGGATCGGCGCGGTGGTAGTGGTACTGGCCGTCGTGGCGGGCGGCGTGTACCTCGCGCGCAAGGCGATGCAGCCCGGCGTGCCGGCATCCAGCACGCCGGCCGCGGCGGCATCCACCGCCGTGCCTCCCGCCACGGCGTCGGTCCAGCATCCGATCGAACAGGTGCAGACCGGCCCGGCAACGGCATCGACCGCGGCGCTGCCCGCGCTGGGCGACAGCGATGCCAGCGTGGCCGCGGCGCTCGTCGCGCTGGCCGGGGACAGCGAGCTGTCCTCGTTGCTGGTGAGCCAGCAACTGGTCGCGCGCATCGTCGCCACCGTCGATGCGCTGCCGCGCCACGACGGGCTGGCGGCATTCACGCTGCCGGCGCATGCGCCCAAGGGGGCATTTGCGGTCGAGGAGGTGGGCGGTGCCACGGTCCCCGGCGCCGCGAACGCCGCGCGCTACGCGCCGTACATGCGGGTGGTCGACGCCGTCGATCCGCAGGCGCTGGTGGCCTGGTACGTGCACGCCTATCCGCTGTTCCAGCAGGCGTATCGGCAGCTGGGCTACCCGAAGGGCTATCTCAACGATCGCCTGATCGTGGCGATCGACGACATGCTGGCCGCGCCGGAACCCGCCCAGCCGCCGGCCCTGGTGCGCTCGAAGGCATACTACGTCTACGCCGACCCGGCGCTGGAATCGCTGTCGACCGGGCAGAAGCTGCTGCTGCGCGCGGGCACGGCCAACGAGGCGAGGATCAAGGCCAGACTGCGCACGATCCGCGGCCTGCTGGTCGGACAGGCCTTGCCCGCGCCGGCGGGCACGGCGGGCTAGTTTCGCGCGTCATCTCGGCCGCCACCTGACGATGAACCGGCAACTTTCGCCTCCCGGCCCGACCCAGCTCGACCTGCTTGGCGGCAATAACGCGCAACCGGCCGAGGTGCATCGGCTGTTCCTGGCCCTGTTGCCGGACGCGGCGACGCGCGCCCAGCTGGCGCAGGCCGCGGCCGCGCTGCGCTCCGGCCAGCCCGGGCTGCGCGCGCGCTGGGTGAAGCCGGCGCGCTACCACGTCACGCTGCATTTTCTCGGTGACCACGCGTCGCTGCGGCAGGACGTGGTTGCCGCCGCCACCGCGGCGGCGCAGCGCTTGCGCACGCCATCGTTCGAGTGGGTGCTGGACCAGGCCGCCGGCTTCCGCGGCCGGCAGCCGCCATGCATTCTTCGCAGTGCCAGCGTGCCCGCGCCGCTGCAGCAGCTGTGGCACGAGCTGCGCCATGCGCTACTCCTGGCCGGGCAAGGCCGTCGTCTCGAAGCGGGCTTCACGCCGCACGTCACGCTCGCCTACAGCCACGGCGTGGTGCTGGATGCCACGCCAGTCGCGCCATTGGTGTGGCCGGTCGATCGCGTCGTGCTGCTGCACAGCGTGGTCGGCCAGCCGGATTACCACGTGCTGGCGCAATGGCCGCTGCCGCACGACAGCCCAGGAATTCAGGCATAGGGTGTTCCGTCCTTGTGCGAATAACGGTCTGCGCCGCGTTCCAGATGCAGGTCGATGTCGGGATAGCTGCAGGCATCCTCGTTCGAGCGTGAGCCGATTTCCAGGTAAACGGCCATTTCCCCGCTGCGATTGATCAGGTGGTGGCCATCGGCGACATTGCGGGGAAACGCCGCACAGTCGCCGGCGCGCAGCACTTGTTCGCCGGCGTCGCTGAGTAGCACCAGTTCGCCCGACAGCACGTAGACGAATTCGTCCTCGTGCGAATGCCAGTGGCGCTGGCTGGACCAGGCGCCTGCCGGCAAGTGGGTGAGGTTGACGCCGAAGTCGGTCAAGCCGCCAGCGTCGCCCAGCGCCTGCTTGCGGCGTTCGCCGGCGAACGCCGCATAAGGCGGCGGATAGCCGGAGCCCTTGCGTTCCGGGACGGTAGCTGTATCGATTCTTGGCATGACGGTTTCCCTGGAATGGTTGCCGGTAGTTGCGATTGACGAGCTTGCGCGCGCCGTCCGCGCTAGGATGGCTGCGTCGATGGCGAATCGGCGGGAGGCAGGTCCGATGAAGCGCTGGTCGAGGGTGGCATGGATCATGTGCTGCTGCATGCTGCCGGTAGTCACGGTGCTGGCGGCGGAGACCGGCCAACCCACGGCAAGCCGGCCGATGGTGGCGCAGATCGCGCTGGATGGTCCGATCGGTCCGGCCGCCGCCGAATACTTCGATGACGCCTCGAAACGCGCGGTGGCCGACGGTGCGGTGGCGATCGTGCTGCGGCTGGACACGCCCGGCGGGCTGGCCGACTCGATGCGGCAGATCATCACCGGCATGCTGGCCAGCCCGGTGCCGGTGCTGGTGTACGTGGCCCCGCAGGGCGCCCGGGCGGCCTCCGCCGGCACCTACATCCTGTATGCGGGGCAGATCGCTGCGATGGCGCCGGCGACCCACCTGGGCGCGGCCACGCCGGTGTCGCTGGGTGGCGCCACGCCGATGCCGCTGCCAAAAACCGGCGAGCAGCCGGCGCCGGCCGGTTCTGCCGCCAAAGACGAGGCGGCAGCAGGCGACGACGCCGAGTCGCACAAGGTGATGAACGACGCGATCGCCTACATCCGCTCGCTGGCGCAGTTGCGCGGGCGCAACGCGCAGTGGGCTGAACAGGCGGTGCGCGGCGCGGCCACGCTGACCGCCAGCGAGGCCGCGCAGCAGCACGTGGTCGACTTCGTGGCGGCGGACTTGGCCGAGCTGCTGGCCAAGGCGGACGGGCGCAAGGTGCGGGTGGGCGAGCGCGATGTCACGCTGCAGCTCAGGGGCGCGTCCGTGCGCGAGTATGCGCCCGGTGCGCGCACGCGCTTCCTGGCGATCATCACCAATCCGACCATCGCCTATCTGCTGCTGCTGGGCGGTATCTTCGGGCTGGCCCTGGAGGCGATGCATCCCGGTGCCATGTTGCCGGGCATTGCCGGCGGCATCAGCCTGCTGGTCGGCCTGTACGCGCTGCAGCTGCTGCCGGTGAACTACGCCGGGCTGGCCTTGATGGCGCTGGGCGTCGGCCTGCTGGTGGCGGAGGCGGCCAACCCCAGCGTGGGCGCATTCGGCGTCGGCGGACTGGTGGCGTTCGTGACGGGCTCGGTGATGCTGATGAATACCGGCGTGCCGGGCTATGCGGTCAACCTTGGCGTGATCGCCGGCATTGCCGTGGGTGCGGCCGCGCTGCTGGCGCTGATCGTGTGGCTGGTGTTCCGTTCGCGCCGCGCGCATCAGGCCACCGGCGACGCGGCGATGCGGATGGATATCGGCGAACTGCTGGAGTCGGTGGGCGCCAACGGCGAGGCGTGGATGCTGGTGCGCGGCGAGCGCTGGCGCGTGCATAGCAATATCGCCTTGCCGGCTGGTGCGCGGGTGCGCGTGGTGTCGCGGCAGGGTTTGCTGTTGCGGGTCGAGCCGGCGCCAGCCGACACGACCCATCCATGAGAGACGGGAGATGATCATGTTCGGATTCGTCGGCGTTCTGGTAATCCTCGGCATGCTGCTGCTGTTCTCCGCGGTGAAGATCCTGCCGGAGTACCAGCGTGGCGTCGTGCTGACCCTGGGCCGCTACACCGGCACCAAGGGCCCCGGACTGGTGCTGCTGGTGCCGTTCGTGCAGCGGATGATCCGGGTCGATCTGCGCGTGACCGTGATGGACGTACCGCCGCAGGACGTGATCTCGCGCGACAACGTCTCGGTGCGGGTGAACGCGGTGGTCTACTTCCGCGTGGTCGAGCCCGACAAATCCGTATTGCAGGTGGAGAACTTCCTGCAGGCCACCAGCCAGCTGGCGCAGACCCGGCTGCGCTCGGTGCTCGGCCAGCACGAGCTGGACGAGATCCTGTCGCAGCGAGATTCGATCAACCACACCCTGCAGGCGATCCTGGACGAGGCCACCGACCCGTGGGGCATCAAGGTCGCCAACGTGGAGCTCAAGGACGTCGACCTCAACGAGACCATGGTGCGCGCGATCGCCCGCCAGGCCGAGGCCGAGCGCGAACGCCGCGCCAAGGTGATCCACGCCGACGGCGAGCTGCAGGCCGCCGAGAAGCTGCGCGACGCCGCCGCGCTGCTGTCGCAGCAGCCGCAGGCGCTGCAGCTGCGCTACCTGCAGACGCTGGCCGACATGTCCAACAGCGGCAAATCCTCCACCGTGGTGTTCCCGCTGCCGCTGGACCTGATCAAGCCGCTGCTGGAGGCGCTGCCGGCGAAGCCGCCCGTGGAGCGCTGAACTGGCGCCGCCGTCGCGGGCGTGCGAATAATGCCGCCATCCCACTGCCAAGACGGTGCGCCACCATGGATGCAGCAAGTTCACCCGGAAGCCTGGTCTGCGTTGGCCTGGGCATGACCCTGGGCTCGCACCTCGGCCCGCTGGCGCGCAGCTACATCGAACAGGCCGACGTGGTGTTCGCCGGGCTCTCCGACGGCATCGTCGAGATGTGGCTGCACAAGATGCACCCGGACGTACGCAGCCTGCAGCCGTACTACCGCGAAGGGAAGTCGCGCATGCAGACCTACCGCGAGATGGTCGAGGCGATCCTCACCGAGGTGCGCGCGGGCAAGCGGGTGTGCGGGGTGTTTTACGGCCATCCCGGCGTGTTCGCCTGGGCACCGCACAAGTCGATCGAGGTGGCCCGCAGCGAGGGCTACGCGGCGCACATGGAACCGGGCATCTCGGCCGAGGACTGCCTCTACGCCGACCTCGGCATCGACCCCGGCCGCTACGGCTGCCAGCACTTCGAGGCCAGCCAGCTGCTGTTCTACCGGCGCCGGATCGACCCGACCGCCTACCTGGTGCTGTGGCAGGTGGGTCTGGTCGGCGACCAGTCGCTGGCGCGCTTCTCTACCGGGCCGGCCTACCGCGAACTGCTGGTCGAGGTGCTGGCGCGCGACTACCCGCAGGACCACGAGATCATCATCTACCGCGGCGCCACCTTGCCGATCCAGCAGCCGCGGATTCGCCGGATCCGGCTGGGCGACCTGCCGCAAGCCGAGGTAGGCATGGAAGACACCGTGGTGCTGCCGCCGACCGGCCCGCTGCAGCCTGACCTGGCGATGCGCGCACGGCTGGACGCGCTGGACAAGGCGGAAATCAAGCAGGATGCTGGCGTTTTGTGAGCAAGTAGGCAAGTTGCCGTTGGCGTCGTCCCTAGGATGAATCGGCGCGGTTTGAAGCCTCACTGCGGGGCAAACCATCCCACCCCTGCGAATCAGGCCAGCCGCGTCATTCCAATCCATTGACTATCCGGGAGATACGCCATGTCGAATATCGTCGATTTTCTTGAGAACGTCGGTCAGAACGCCAGCTTGCGCTATGCTTCAGCAGGGGACATGCAGCGCATGCTGGCCCATAGCCAGTTCGATCAGGATATCAAGGAGGCTGTGCTGGCCAAGGACCAGGAACGACTGACTGCGCTGGTGGGGGCGCAGAATGTATGCTGTTTGCTGGTTCCTGCGCAGGTACGGTGTTTGCTTGTTCCCGGTATCAACGATGAAGACGAGTACTGCCACGAACAGCGTGCTTGAATGGGAATGGCCTCGCTGGCGCATAGCGCCAGCGAGGCAGCGTTCCCCAAGACGTTGACCAAGCCAACAACAGTCGGGGGGAATGCATATGTCGGACGTTGTCGAGTTTCTTGAACGGATGGGGCGGGACGCACAGTTGAGCCGAGCATCGGTCAATGAGCTTGAGCATGTGATGGCGAGCACGGGGCTGGATTTGACTTTGCAGGATGCGATCCTCTCAGAGGATTCATCGACATTGAAGGCATTGCTCGGCATTGCGACACATTGCGCGATGCTTGCGCCCGGCGAGGAGCAGGAAGAGCAGGAGGATGAAGGCGGCGACGAAACTCCAGAGCGCGAGGACGAAACAAGCCGCTCCGCGTCGAGTGCGTGGAGTTGACCGGCTAAGTCAATGCCCGCATCCGTAGTGAATCGCCGGATGGTGATCGCGGGGTGGATATTGCTCGGATTATCCGGGAGTACTGCCCATGCGGCTGTGCTCCCGACTGTTGACCAGAGCGCCTCCCTGCTGAAGGAGGCCGATAGCAGCAGAACACAGAACTACGACAGATTCCTGGAGCTCTTGCAGCATCTCGACAAACAGGCTGCGAAGTTGCCGCCCGCGCAACAGGAATATCTGCATTACCTTCAAGCATGGCAGGCAGCTTACGTCGGCGATTACGCAACATCGGATCGGTTGGCTGATACCGTGTTGAATCATTCGCGGGATTCGGTTTTACGCTTTAAGGCAGACTCCCTCGTGGTGAACTCTCTTGCGGAGCGTTCCCGTTACGAGGATGCGTTCCGACGCTTGAATTTGCTGCTATCGCGGCTGCATACGATTTCTGACCCGGATGCTCGTGCCCTGGCGCTCACCGTCGCTACGCTCCTCTACGAGGAGTCTGGGCAGTACGACCTTGCCTGGAATTATGCTGACCAGCTTGCCAATGAAACCCAGCAGCCGAACGATTGGATATGCAAAACGGGCTACGCAAGACTGGTGGCGCTCTACAAGGCAGGCAAGCTGGACGGAATTAACGAGAAGTTTCAACAGGGCATAGATCTGTGCGAGAAGGTGGGCGACGAACTTTATGCCAATGGCGTTCGCCTGTACCTGGCGAGAGTTGCATTGGGGCGGGGGCATTCAGAAGAGGCAATTACACTACTGAAGAGCAGTTACGATGCAGTGGAGAGAAGTGGCTACTCGTGGTTGCTCTCGCAGGTTGATGCGCTATTGGCCGAGGCATACTTGCGTACCGGCCAGATTGCCTTATCGAAGCAATCGGCACTCCAAGTGGTTGCTCGAAGTGGTGGGAACAAATATTCGGAATCCTTGAGTACTGCCGAGCGCGTTCTCTATCTTATTGCGAAAAGTCAGGGAGACCTGCGGGCCGCTCTTGACCATCACGAGCGCTATATGGCGTCAAACAATGGTTGGCTGGATGAAGTGGGGGCCAGGGCACTCGCTTTTCAGATCGTCCAGCAACAACTTCTCGCCAAAAAACTGCAGTTAGACACATTGAGCAAGCAGAACCAAATCCTGCAGCTCCAGCGAAACCTCGACAAAAAAGCTTCCGAAACGAGTCGTCTATACATATTGCTGTTGCTTACGGTGCTGGCTTTTATCGGCTTCTGGGCCTACCGCATCAAGCGCTCGCAACTGCGTTTCATGCGCCAGGCGCGGCGCGACGGGCTCACGGATATCTTCAACCGGCAGCATTTCATCAACGAGGCCGAGCAGCAGTTGCAGTACTGCCGGAAGTCGGGGCGGGAAGCCTGCCTGGTGCTGATCGACCTGGACCACTTCAAGGCCGTCAACGACACCTACGGACATGCGGTGGGTGATCGCGTGCTGAAGCGTGCCGTGGCCGCCTGCCAGGCGCATCTGCGTTCCACCGACATCTTCGGCCGCCTGGGCGGGGAGGAGTTCGGCATCGTGTTGCCGGAGTGCACGCTCGAGCAGGTGCTTGCCCGGACCGAACGGATCCGCTTGGCGATCGTGGAGGTCTGCGGCGATGCTGCCGAGGAAATCTGCGTTTCGGCCAGTTTTGGCGTGGCGACCACCAAGCATTCCGGGCATGACCTGCGCCAACTGCTGATCCACGCCGACGACGCCTTGTATCGGGCCAAACGCGAGGGCCGCAATCGGGTCAGCGTCAGCGACGGCCGGTCGAAACCGCAACTGAGCGCGGTTGCCGTGACGACCGAAGGCGTGCAGTAGCCGAGCCGGATGGCTGCCGTTCCGCCTGCCGCCTGGGGCAAGGATAGGCACCCCAATGCGATGGCACGGCGTCGAAGGAATGGTGTATTTTGGGCCCGTCAGGCAGCCAGGTTTGCTGCTTGCAGCGCGCAATGCGCGGGAAACGGGGGAAGACCGGCAGAGGGATTTCATGCGGCCATCACCAGATAGCCGGCAATCATCCTGACAGGGGGATGACCGATGTTCGATATGATCGATTTTCTGGAACGGGTGGGGCAGGACGCGCGGTTGCGCCATGCATCTCGGGATGATGTGGGGCTTGCGCTGTCCGGTACCGAGGTTGATCCGGAGTTGCGCGTGGCGATCCTTGCCGGGGATGGCCAAAGCCTTGCGACCAAACTGGGGAAAGGGGCTTTCTGCTGTTATATCAATCCAGGCAAGGAAGATGAGGACGAGGATGATAAAGACGATAAGGATGATAAGGACGATAAAGACGAGGACGGCAAGGGCAGGGTGAAGGAAAAACCATCAAGGGGGCCCAGAAAATGACCCGTATAACTCGGGTTGCCGTTAGGCGTGGATGATCAGACAAATGTTTCGACAGGGAGCACGGCGCTGTCTGCTCCTCGCCGTATGGGCAATATGGTTGCTTGCGCGTGCCGGCGCGGTTATTGCGGCCGAGCCGCAGCACGCCTCTTTGCCCCAGGACCCTGCACAACTTCTCAAACTGGCTGATGGCGCCGAGTCGAATAACATCGATGAGTTCAACGCATTGATGCAACGACTCGATGACAGCAAGTTGAGGCTTTCCTCACAGCAGCAATTGCACCGACGCTATCTCGATGCGCGACAGATTGTCTTTCGCGGGGACTTCAAGACGGCACTTCCCTTGATGAAGGCGATCGCGGATCAGTCGGAAGATCCAACCCTGTCGTTTCGCGCCGCTGCGACAACGGTAGACCTCCTGGTGACGCAATCCCGATACGAGGAGGCATTTGCACGGTTGAGCCTCCTTCTGGAAGAGCTTCCACGAGTAACTGAAGGACGAGTCCGCATACAAGCCCTTGGCGTTGCTTCGCAGTTGTACCTCGAGGCGGGTCAATACGACTTGGCGATCGACTATGCGGAGCAATTGATCAAAGGAGCCGAGAGCCCCAAGAGTGCCTGCATCGGTTGGTACTACAAGCTCGATGCACTTCTTCGGGCGGGGCGATGGCAGATCGTCGAGGAAAAAATCCGCAACGGAAGGGAAGCCTGTGACCGGGCCGGCAATATCCTGATTGCCGGCATGTTCAAGACAGTCGTCGCAAAGTTGGAAATTGAGCGGGGGCGATCCGCCGAAGCCATCAGCCTGCTGCAGGAAAATTATGCGGATGTTCAGCGCAAGCGCTACCCGCCGCTTGTTTCCGATTTTGACGATTTGCTGGCACAGGCTTACTGGAAACGTGGCGATGCCGGACTGGCAAAAATACATGCACTTCGTGTTGTCGAGAAAAACAAAAGCATCGGAGGCGTATATTCCGCATCGACTGCCTCTGCCTATCGGGTTTTGTACCAGGTTGAGGAGAAGCAAGGCGACTTGGGCGAAGCTTTGGCCTATCTCAAAGGCTACATGGTCGCCGACAAGGGTTATCTGGATGATGTGAGCGCGAAGGCACTGGCGTACCAGACCGTCAAACAGCAGGTACTGGCAAAGAAACTGCAGATCGAGGGGCTCGACAAGAAGAACAGGATTCTCGCCCTTCAGGGCGAGCTGGATCGCAAGGCGGCAGAAACCAGCCGGCTGTATATCGCGCTGCTGCTGCTGGTACTGGCGTCCATTGCACTGTGGGCCTATCGGGTCAAGCGTTCGCAATTGCGCTTCATGCGGCTGGCGCGGCGCGACGGCCTTACCGGCATCTTCAACCGGCAGCACTTCGTCAACGAGGCCGAACGCGAGTTGCGCTACTGCCACAAGTCGGCGCGCGATGCCTGCCTGGTGCTGATTGACCTGGATCACTTCAAGCTGGTCAACGACACGCACGGGCATGCGGTGGGCGACCGGGTGCTGAAGCGTGCGGTCGATGCCTGCCAGGCGCACCTGCGCTCCACCGACGTGTTCGGCCGTCTCGGCGGGGAGGAGTTCGGCCTGTTGCTGCCCGAGTGCACGCTGGACAACGTGCTGCCGCGGGTCGAGCAGATGCGCGCGGCGATCGCCGCCGCCTCGATCGCCGGGGATGTCCCCGGCATCCCGATCTCGGCCAGCTTCGGCGTGGCTGCCGCAGCCAGCAGCGGTTATGAGCTGCGACAGCTGATGAACGATGCCGACTGCGCCCTGTACCAGGCCAAGCGCGAGGGACGCAACCGGATCAGGCTTTTTGACGCCGCCATGCGCAGCTGATTGTCGTGCGGGCGCACCGGGCTGCCACCCTTGCGATGGCGGCAGCATCATGGCGCCAGGTCGACGGCCACGTTGCAGGTTTGCCGCTGCCACCGACGATCATTGGCGAAGCCTGTTGCATGGACAGCGGTGCAGGGGCGCGCTACAAAGGTGGTCGATTTCATCGGTGGGAGCGTTTTGATGCGAGTGAGGAATTTTGCCCTGGTGGCCGCGCTGGGCCTGGTCGCGTTGCCGCTGCAGGCGGCGACGACTGAAGCGGACACGGCGCGGGCGCCGTCGATCGACGCCGCCGATTTCGCCCGCTTCGACCAGACGCTCAGCTCCGATGCGTTCGGCGGGCGCAAGCCCGGCACGATCGGCGCGCAGCGCACCACCGATTTCCTGGTGGCCGAGTTCAAGCGGATGGGCCTGCAGCCGGGCAACCACGGTTCGTGGTTCCAGACCGTGCCGGCCGACTCCACCTTGCTGCTGAATACCGACGTCAGCCTGGACGTCGCCGCGGGCGGCAAGCCGCTGAAGCTGGCGTACCGCACCGACATGGTGGCGCAGACCCTGCAGGCGAAAGCCGAGGTTGCGCTGAAGGATTCGCCGGTGGTGTTCCTCGGCTACGGCGCGGATGCGCCCGCCTGGCACTGGAACGACTACCGGGACGTCGACGTGAAAGGCAAGACGGTGATCGTGCTGGTCAACGATCCCGGCTTCGCCAGCCGCGATCCGAAGCTGTTCAACGGCCGCGCGATGACCTGGTACGGCCGCTGGCCGTACAAATACGCGCAGGCCGCGCTGCAGGGCGCCGCCGCCTGCTTCATCGTGCACACCAGCGACGCCGCGGCCGGTTATCCGTGGAGCGTGCTGCAGAACGGCGCGGTCGGTCCGCAGCTGAGCCTGCCGGCCAACGTCGATCCGTCCCCGCGGCTGCCGGTGGCCGGCTGGCTGACGCGCGACGCAGCCACCCGGCTGTTCGCCGCCGCCGGCTTCGATTTCGCCGAACTCGAACGGGCCGCGGCGAAGCCCGGCTTCGAGCCGGTGCCGTTGCACGCGACCGCCTCGATCACCCTGCACAACAAGATCGGCCACATCGAATCGAAGAATGTGCTGGCGATGGTCGAGGGCAGCTACAAGCCCGACGAGGTGGTGGTCTACACCGCGCACTGGGACCATCTGGGCACCGACCCCAGCCGCAAGGGTCACCAGGTCTATGCCGGCGCCGTCGACAACGGCACCGGCCTGAGCATGCTGCTGCAGATCGCCGGCGCGTTCGCACACCAGGCAAAGCCGCCTGAGCGCAGCGTGCTGTTCTTCATGCCGACGCTGGAGGAATCGGGCCTGCTCGGTTCGCAGTACTACGCGGCCAAGCCGGTGTTCCCGTTGAACCGCACGGTGGCCGACATCGCCGTCGACGCGTTGCCGATGATCGGCCCCGCGCATGACATGACGGTGATCGGCAAGGGCCAGTCCGAGCTGGAGGACATGCTCGCCGGCGTGCTGCGCAAGCAGGGCCGGGTGATTTCGCCGGAGACCACGCCGGAAAACGGCTTCTACTTCCGCTCCGACCATTTCAACTTCGCGCGGGCCGGCGTGCCGGCGCTGCTGGCCAGTTCGGGCCTGGATCTGATCGAGGGCGGCCGCGCTGCCGGCCAGAAGGCGGCCGAGGACTACACCGCACACCGCTACCACACGACGAACGACGTGTTCGATCCGCACTGGAACCTGGAAGGCATCCTCCAGGACACCCAGGCACTGTACGAATTGGGGCAACACCTCAGCCATGCGGGCGTGTGGCCGCAGTGGTATGCCGGCAATCCGTTCAAGGCCGTGCGCGACGCCATGATGAAGCCGGCCGCGCCGCCCTCGAAATAGCAGGGCGGATTCGCCGCCGGAGTCAGGGTTTCGCCGGTGGCGTGTCCAGTTTGTCGAAGTTGACGATGGCGTTGAGCACCAGTGGGTAGCTGCCGATGGTCTCGCCGCGCCAGATCGGGTTGCCGGCGAACAGCAGCACGTGGCCCTTGCCGTAGCGGGCGTCGACCACGGCGGCACGCTCGGCCATCTCGTCGCCGCCGTCGAGCAGGCCGGAGATCAGCAGGTTCTTCGCCTCGGCGTAGCGCAGGATCACGCGCGGGCGCTGCTCGGCGGGCATCACCCACGGGTTGTTGCGCATCTGCTCGGCGTTGAGCGGCAGCGGTTGCCACGGCTTGACGTCGGGCAGGGCGGCCGGGGCGGTCGAAGTGCGACCTTCGGGGGTGTCCGTGTCGTGCGGGCCGCCGCGTCCGGTCGGGCGCTGGAATTCCTTCGCGGTCGGCAGCCCGTGGTCGCCGGTGACCAGGTTGGACACCTTGAACGACTGGCCCGCCGCGCTGTACAGCGCCAGCTCGTCGCTGTCGTAGCCGGCGGCAATCGGGCTGCCGCGGTCGACGAACTTCGCCTGCAGCACGCTGCCGACCACTTTCAGCTTCTCGGTTTTCGTGACGAAGACGCCCGGTGCCAGGCCCACGTCGATGGCGAACTTTGCGGTGTCCTCGGCGGTGACCAGCAGGCCGCCGGCCTGCACGAAGCGCTTGAGGTGGGCGATGCCGCTCTCGCCGAGGCCGGGGCGGATGTCGTCGGTCGCGTCGATGTGGCCGAGGTTCGGCGTCAGCGCGGTGGTTTTCCACGGCAGCGGTTCGCCCCACATCGGCAGGCCGTCGACGATGCGCTGCGTGCTGGTATCGCCGACCGGGGCGAACAGGATCACGTCGTATTTCGCGCGCAGGTCGCCAGCCTTGGCCACGTCCTGGGTGCTGATGTAGTCGTACGGCACCCCGAGCTTGTCCAGCGCCATGCGCCACCAGCCTTCGGTCTGGGTGCTCAGCCAGGTGTGCATCAGCGCGATGCGCGGCAGCTTCGCCGACGGCATGTCGAGCGCGGCCAGACCCTGCGGTACGGTGACCGGCACGTCGAGCAGGCGCATCGGCGCCTTCAGGATCGCGGTGTCGGTGACGCGCACCACCTGCACGTCGAACAGGTCACCCATCGACCAGCCGGTGTCGTCGTAGGGGTGCTGCTGCGGGTCCTTTGGCGACCAGTACTGGCGGTCGAGCAAGGTGTCGGCAATGCGCGAGTACGGCTGGTCCATGCGCACCACGTAGCTGCCGGCAGGGAAGGTCCGCGTCTTCGCTTTCTTCCTGTCGTCGTCCTGCTTCGGCAGGGTCACCGTGACCGGTGCGCTGGTGCGGCTGATCTCCGCGTGCTGCAGCTGCAGGATGCGCAGCAGCTGGGCGCGCGAGCCGCTGCGCTTGTCGCCGGCCGGGAACACGTAGGCGGCCGGGCCGGCCTGCTGCGGCTTCTCGATCGAGCGCTTGGCCTTCAGGTAGAAGTTCTTCAGGAACTGCTGGCCGTTGCCGGCGAAGTAGTTCAACGCGGTGAGCAGGCCGGTCTGCTGGTAGTTGTTGTTGTTGCGCTGCGACCACAGCACGGTCGGCAGCGGCGGGTTCGGGCGGTACCAGGTGCGCTGGTATTCCTCCGGTTCGAGGATGCGCTGCACGGTGTCGGCGCCGGCGTTGCCGTAGGTCTCGTACAGGCGGCTGATGCCGTTGTGCATGGCGGCGATGAACATCAGGTAGCCGGGGCTCCAGGTATCGAAGCCGCCGTGGGCGAACACGCCCGGCATGCCGAGCCTGGTCATCTGCTGCACATTGTCCCAGCCCAGCTGCTGCCACTCGCCGGCGAGGATCGGGTCGATCCAGGCGTTGTACGGGCCGTCGCCCACGGTGTTGTCGTACAGGAACGGCACCGATTCGTGCAGGTCGTGCAGCACCTGCGCGTGCCAGCCGACGAAGGTGTCGGCCACGTTGCGGGTGAGGTTCAGCGACATGCCCATCGCGTCGCGGTTGTTGTCGTGCGCCACGTAGTGGCCCCAGTACAGCAGCCGCGGGTAGTTCTGGCCTGGGTGCGCCAGGTGCCAGTTGTACAGGTCGACCATGCGGTCGCGGCCGTCGACCTCCACCACCGGGGTGATCAGGGTGATCACGTGCGAGCGGATGCGCCGGATGTACGGCGCCTCGTCCACCGCCAAGCGATAGGCCAGCTCCATCAGCGCGGTGGGCGAACCGGTCTCGGTGGAGTGGATGGCGCCGGTGATGTAGTAGACCGGCGTGGACTGCGCGACCAACTGGTCGGCGACGGCGTCGTCCATGCCGATGCGGCGCGGGTCGGCCAGCTTGGCCAGGCGCGCCTTGTTGGCGTCGAGGCCGGCCAGCAGGTTTTCGTCGGCGATCGCCACCGCGATCATCTCGCGGCCTTCCTCGCTCTTGCCGATCGAGAACACCTTCACCCGCGGGCTGGCCGCGGCGAGCTCCCGGAAGTAGCGATGGACGTCGGCCACATGCGGCAGGTAATCCGGCACGCCGGCGATGCGGCCGAGCACCTTGTCCGGCGTGGGCACGCTGGCGGAGGCGGGCAGGTAGTCGGTGAGCGGCGAATTGAATGAGGGGTCGGTGGTGAACTTCAGGATCTGGCTGGTATAGGTCTGGTCGATCGGCTGGGCTGGATCGCGGGCATACGGTGTCGAACCGTCGGCTGCGGTCGCTGCCAGTGCGCCGAGAGTGCCTGATGCCAGCAGGACGGCAAGCGAGAGCCGGACGGGTGCGTGCATGATGAGTTTCCCCGGGAGTCGTGTGGCGGCTGATCGTCGCACTCTGCCAGAACGGTGTGGCTGCGCGTAGCCCATCAGTTGGGCAGGGCAATCCTGTGCCGCCACGGCGATCGGTTGCCACGTGGGCGAGCTGTGCGACGCGCTCCTGCCGGAACCGGGCAGGAGCGCGCCTGTCCCCGCAGAGGGTCAGTGGGTGGCGGTATTGCCGCTCCCTGTCGCCGTGACGCCGGGGCCGATGCTGGAGCCGATGAACTGCACAAGCTTTGCATACAGTTCGGCCTGGTTGGCTTCGTTGTAGAAGCCGTGCATCTCGTTGGGCTTGTACAGCCACTCGTGCGCGATGTTCCGTTTCGCCAGCGCCTGGTGCAGGCTGAGACCCTGGACGGGCGGCACGCGCTTGTCCTCGCCGCCGGCCACCAGCATCACGCGCGCCTTGAGCCGGTCGAGCTGGTTGATCGGCGAATGGGTAGCCAGCACGTTCATGTCGTCGCCCAGCTGACGCTTGAGATAAGCTTCGCCGTAGCTCGATTGCGGGATGTCGCCGCGGCGGTACATCAGGGGCAGGTCGTAGACGCCCACGTAGCCGATCGCGCACTTGTACAGGTCCGGTTCCTTCACCGCCCCTTCGAGTGCCGCATAACCGCCATAGCTGGCGCCGTAGATGCAGATGCGCTGCGGGTCGGCGAGGCCTTGCGCGATGGCCCAACGGGTGGCGTCGGTGACGTCGTCCTGCATCTTGCCGCCCCACTCCCTCCAGCCGGCGCGTTCGTAGTCGTAGCCGTAGCCACCGGAACCGCGGTAGTTCACCTGCAGCACGACGTAGCCACGGGTGGCCAGCGCCTGCACGTCCGGCTGGTATTCCCAATGGTCGCGGATGCCGAACGGGCCGCCATGCACCAGCACCACCATCGGCAGGTGCCTGGCGCTTTCCTTGCCGGGCGGATAGCTCACGTAGCCGTGCAACTGCATGCCGTCGCGTGCCGCGAAGTCGAGCGGCTGCATGGTGGCCATCCGGGCAGGGTCGATCCACGAGGCCCGGGCCAGCAGCGGCGTGAGCCTGTTGGCCTTGGCGTCGTACAGCAGGAACGTGCCGGGATCGGCATCAGCCTCGACCAGCACCACGCTCAGGCTGCCGTCGCGCGTGCCGGAGACGAAGCGGACGCTCTCGCCAGGGAACTGCTTCATCAGCGCCAGCAGGGTCTGCGCAGCGAGTGACTGCGGGTCGAACAACGCCGCGCCGCTACTGCCGTCCGTGAAGCCCACGCCGAGGATGCTGTCGTCGGCCAGGCCCTGCAGTATCCGGGTTGCTTCGACGTGTGGATTGCTCCACACGACGCTGAGCGACTGCTTTGCCGGATCCCAGCGGCAAACGCCGAAGGCGGCGGGTGCCGAACAGGTGAAATACGCCTCGCTGTCATCGCGGTTGAATTCGATCGGTATCGCGCGGTTCCTGCTTGCTTCCGGCAGCAGCTGCCAGCCATCACCATCGATCGGATGCTGGTAGACCCTGACGTTGCCGTCATTGTCAAAACCAGCCGCGAAGCGGATCCGCCCCTGGTGGTCGGCGACGAAGCTTGCGCCACGCATGGGGGCAACGATGAGTTGTGTCTTGTTGCCGTTGCGCACGTCCATGCGGTAGGCCACGGGGATGGCGCCCTCGAGCCCGGCTCCCGACCACGAACTGATGGATACCAGCACATGCTTGGGATCGTCCGGGATGGTGGCGATCAGTTCGGCACTGCCATATTCGGCCGTCGCCCGCTGGATGTGCGAGCCGGTGCTCATGCCACTGCGGCGGTAGCCGTACAGCATGTTCGCGCCATTGCCGTCGGCGTTGACCGCGAATAGTTCGCCGGTGGCAAACGGCGCATCGTAACCGCCGACACGTTCGCCCACGGAATACAGCACGCGGGTAGCGGACGCCCACCAGAAAGCGATCACGTCGTCCTCCTGCCGCGGGCGAACCAGGTTGCCCTGGTGATCGGACACCCGGATCAGGGCCAGCACGGTCTGCCCGTTCACCACTGCGGTGGCGGCCAGGTACTTGCCGTCCGGCGAGATTCTCACGTCCTTGTACTGGGCATGTCGCGCCAGCTCGGCATAGGAGACCGGCTGTGCCTGCAGCACGGCAGTAGACAGCAAGAGCAGACCCGCAACGATCCAGCGCTGCATCCTCATCGCTGATTTTCCCTGTCGTGATTGAACGACCGTACAACCTGCCGGCTGCCTCAGGGCGGCATTTATAGCAGGGCGCCGACCGCATCGGGACGGGTGCGGCGTTGGAGCGGATCGGGGGCGGCCGGTGGTCTGGCCGTCTCGCGATCGAGCGTGATGCTGCAGGCTAGGACTGCTTGTCCAGCAGCGCCGTCAACTGGTCGAGTTGCGCGCGGTAGCGGTCGAGCACCTTGGCGGTGAGTGCGGCGTAGTGGCTGGCCTCGTCCCAGCGACGCGCCTCGATGGCCTCGCGCACGCCGGGCACGGTCTTGACGTCGTAGCCGGTGAGCATGCCCGGCGCATAGATGAAGTGCTTGAACCAGCTGCGCCCGGGCAGGCCGGCGGGATCGGTGAGGCGCTGCTCCATGCTGCCGGCCAGACGGTCGAGCTGCTGGCGCTGCGCGGCGGTGAGGTTGAAGCCGGCGGCGGCACGCTTGTCGTAGGCGGCCTGGCAGGCCTTGGCGCTCTGCGCAAGCTGCTTCGCCGCGCGGTCGAGCGGGGCGAGGTCGATCGCCGGCATGTCGGAATCGCGCGCGGGCGGGGCGACCGGCCGCGTCGGATCGGCATTGAGCGCGAATGCATGGCTGTCCAGCAGCTGGTGCTGCTGTTCGGTAGCCTCGCGCGTGTCGTCGACCAGCTTGTGCAGTTCGTCGAGGTAGCGGCCCAGCGTGTCGCTGAAGTCGCCGAAGTGCAGCGGCAGCACGTTGGCCTCGGCGCTGCGCAGCATCACGTGGCCGGCGACCTTGGCCAGCGCCATGCCGTAGTCGAAGCTCGGGTCGCCGAAGCGCGCGTAATGGTCGAACGAGTCGTAGCGCGAGTGGTAGATGCCGCCGTCGTCGTCCTCGCCGCCGAAGTCGAGGTCCAGCGAGGCGATGCCGAGATGTTCCAGGAACGCGCTGTAGTCGGAGCCCGAGCCCAGCGCGGCAAGCGGCAGGTCGCCGCCGGCCGCCGCCAGCTTGGCGATCGCCTTGACTTCCGGCTTGGCGTCCTTGTTGTTGCCGGCCACTTGCATGTGTGCACGCAGTCGCTCGCGCACGCTGACACCGGTTTCCGGGTCGGTCACGCCGGCGGCCACCTGGTTGACCAGGTGCTGCAGCGAGTGACTGCCGCCGGCGCCGAGGAAGCCGCGGCCGTTGGTGTCGGAGTTGAGATACAGCACGGCCTTCTGCTGGAGTTCCGCGGCATGCGTCTCGGCCCATTCGGTGGAACCGAGCAGGCCGGGCTCCTCGCCGTCCCAGCTGGCATAGACGAGCGTGCGTTGGGGTCGCCAGCCCTGCTTGACCAGGCCGCCGATGGCCTTGGCCTCGGCCATCAGGGCGATGGTGCCGGAGAGCGGATCCCACGCGCCGAAGGTCCAGCCGTCGTGGTGGTTGCCGCGCACGATCCACTGGTCCGGCTCGGCCGAGCCCTCGATGGTGGCGATCACGTCGTAGACCGGTTGCTGCTTCCAGTCCGACTGCACGGTCAGGTGCACGTTCGCCGCGCTCGGGCCGACGCGGTAAGTCAGCGGCAGCGCACCGCGCCACCCGGCCGGGGCCACCGGGCCGGCCAGCGCCTGCAGCAGCGGCGTGGCGTCGGCGTAGGAGATCGGCAGCACCGGGATCTTCAGGATGGTCTTTGCGTCTTTCAGCGCCAGCCGTTTCGCGCCGGGCGTGGAGCCGATGCCCGGAGTCAAGGGGTCGCCCGGATACAGCTGCATGTCGGCCACCGAGCCGCGCTGCACGCCCTGCGCCGGGCGCCAGCCGCCCTGCGGATAGACGTCGCCCATGGCGTAGCCATCGTCGTGCGGGTCCGAGTAGATCAGGCAGCCGACCGCGCCATGTTCCTGCGCCAGCTTCGGCTTCAACCCGCGCCAGCCGTGGCCGTAGCGGGTGAGCACGATCTTGCCGCGCACGTCGATGCCGCGCCGGGCCAGTTCCTTGTAGTCGTCGGGCATGCCGTAGTTGGCGTAGACCAGCGGCGCGCTGACATCGCCGTCGGCCCCGTAGACGTTGTAGGGCGGCAGCACGCCGGCGAGGCCGGAGGTGGCGTCGCCTTCGATGGCTGGTTCGTGCAGTGCCGCGACGTACGGTTTCGGCCCGAGCAGCTCCAGCGCCACCTTCTTCGGCGTGGGGTAGAGCACGCTGAAGGTCTCGATGTGCGCGTTCCAGCCCCATTCGCGGAACTTCGACAGGATGAACTCGGCATTCGCCTTGTCGTGCGGCGAGCCGACCTGGTTGGGCTGCGACGCCATCTGCTTGAGCCAGCCGCGCAGCTCGGCGGGATCGAGCTGGGCGTCGAAGCGCCGTTCGAGATCCTGCTGGGCCGTCGCCGCGCTGGCGCTGAAGCCGAACAGCGGGGCGTCGTCGGCGCGGCCGCCGGGGCTGGCGGCCGCCGCGGCGAAGGCTGCCAGCAGGCAGCCCAGGCTGAGCAGCGGCCGGAGGGCGGATCGGGTCATGGTGATTTCCCCTGGATGGTGGTGGCTGCGGCCGGCCGTGCTGGTGCGAGCGGCTCGGCGGGGTCGGATGGTGTGGCCGCGTCCTGGTCGCGGATGGTAACGTCGTTGGCGAACAGCTGGTGGCCGTCCGCATCGGTGTAGCTCAGCCGGTATTTGCCGGGACGCAGATAGAGCAGGTTGTGGGGTTCGATCAGCCCGTTGCTGATGCGGTCGCTGGTGGTGGGGTTCAACGGCAGCGGGTCGAGCACCAGGCGGTCGGCGGGTATCGCGTCGGCGCCTTCGCCGGCATAGCGCGCCTCGACCATGCACGGGTAGACGTGGTTGCAGCGTTCGCCGCTGACCAGATACGGCTTGCGGCTGCCGCCGAGGTCCAGCCAGGTGGGGCGGCCGCGTTTGATCCGCTCGGGCGGGAAGAACACGCTGACGTCATAGCCCGCGCGCAACGACCACGGCTGGCCTTTCTTGTCCACGAACACGATCGGCGCGTCGGGGCGCAGTTGCTGCATCACCGGGGCGTAGTCGGGGTGGTCGTCGCTGGCCGACGGGTGGGGATACAGCATGGTCTGCTCCACCGTGAGCGGATCGATGCCGCTGAGCTTGTGCAGGTGCTCGGCCATCGAGGAGCCGCCCAGGTAGACGCCCGATTCCTGGATGTGCGCATAGCCGGCGTTGACCACCAGCCGCGCCTGCGGGTCGTTCTTGAACACCTCGCGGTAGAGGTTGCGCGCCTGCTCGGCTTCGCGGGCGTCGCCGGTAGCCGCGGAGAGCGCTTCGTAGGCCACCACCTTGAAGCCGAGCTTCAAGGCGGTGCGCACCATCTCGGCGTAAATCGGCTCCTCGGTATAGAAGCCGCTGCTGGCGACCGGATAACCGCGCGCCTGCAGCCCGGTGTCGGTCTGGTAGAGCGTCTCGGCGGCGAAATAGTTGAAGCCCTCCACGCGCAGCTTGCCCAGCAACTGCACGGTCAGCGTGCGGGTGAGCGGTATGTTGTGCGCTTCGTTGAGGAACACCGCGCGGTAGTTCCTGGCCAGCTCGGGAATCGCTTCGAGCGCGGGGCGGGCGCGGTAGTCGGCGTTGCCCAGCGGCGAGGGGCGGTCGTCCGGCAGCGCCGGCTGCTTGATCGAGAAGCTGGCCGCAGCATCCGGGTAATTGCCGACGAACGTCTGGTACCAGCTCAGGTACTGGCCAAAAATGATGTGGAACGCCGGGTCCGGATCGGTGGCGTACGAGTAGCGCATCACCCGGTACTGGGCCAGCAGGCTCTTGTGCTGGTTGGCCTCCTGCATGATCTGCTCGGACTTCTGCGCGGCGGCGACCTGCGCCGCCTGCCATTGCGCAGCCGACTGCGCATGGCCCAGCCGACCGCACAGGCACAGCGCCAGCGCAAGGCCTAGTGCAGGAAGGGGGCGGCGCCTTGGCATCGGGTACTCCTGATACGGTGTTCGGGAGGTCGTCTGACGGCTCTGCCGGGCGCCAGGCTGTGCAGGCCCTGGAAAAGCCGGCCTGGGGCATGGCGTGGTCGTGGATCGAGCATGCAGCATGAACTGCCGCGGCGCCCCGTGCCAAGCGGCACGGGTTCATCAGCGCGAATCGGGCGCACAATCGGTAAACCCTTGGCCCACTGAAGGAGTACGACCATGCGTCCTGCCATCCTTGCCGTGTTGCTTGCCGCCAGCATTCCCGCGGTGGCCCTGGCCCAGACGGAGAAACCGCACGAGGCGGCGGTCTCCGCCGCGGTGCAGAAAGCGCTCGCTGATCCCGCCCGCCAGACCGACCGCGCTGAGGACACCCGCCGCCAGGTGGCCCAGGTGATGGCCTTCGCCGAAGTGAAGCCGGGCCAGAAGGTGCTGGAACTGGTGCCGGGCAGCGGCTACTGGACGCGCGTGTTCAGCGCCGTCGTCGGCCCGCAGGGACACGTCTACACCGTGTGGCCGCACGAGATGGGGAAATACTCCGCAAAAAGTTTCGCCAACTGGCAGGGCCTGGTGGCCACACCGCACTATGCGAACGTCAGCCTGTTGCAGCAGCCGGCCGCGCTGTTGAGCGCGGCGGAGCCGATCGACCTGGTATTCACTGCGCAGAACTACCACGACTACCATGACCCGTTCATGGGCCCGGTGGACATGGCCGGCTTCGACAAGCGGGTCTACGACGCGCTCAAGCCGGGTGGCCTGTTCGTGGTGATCGACCACATGGCCCCGGCCGGCTCCGGCCTCGCCGACACCGACACCCTGCACCGCATCGACCCGGCCGTGGTGAAGCAGGAAGTGGAAGCGGCCGGCTTCGTGTTCGACGGCGAAAGCGACGCGCTGCGCAACCCGGCCGACCCGCTCAACGCCAAGGTGTTCGACAAGTCGATACGCGGCCACACCGACCAGTTCGTCTACCGCTTCCGCAAGCCGGCGAAATGATTCGCCGCGCCGCCGCCGCTTGAGTCGCGGCGGCGATCGGCGCCACCATCGGCTGCCGGGCGGCCCGCCGCCCCGCAGCTGATGCCGTCCGGAGTGCCGTGAATCCCGTCCCGCCCATCCCGCCAAACCTCGACCCGGCCGACCCGATGCCGCAGCCGCCGAGCGAGCCGGATGCCGCCGATTGCTGCGGTGAGGGTTGCGTGCGCTGCGTCCACGACGTCTACGACGAAGCACTTGAGCGCTACCAGGCGGCGCTGGCGGCGTGGCATGCGCGTCACCCCTGAGCGCATGCCCAGCGCCATCCGCTATCGCCTCGCCGGCCCGGACGATGCGCTGGCGATCGGTCGGCTGGCACGCCGGGTGACGCGGCGCTGGATTCTGCCCAAGCAACCGGCCAGTGCGGCGGCCGAGCTGCTTCACGGCATGAGCGCGCGGGTGATCCGCAGGAAGATCCTCGCCGGTCAGCGCTTCCACCTGGCCTGCCAGCAGGACGGTCGCCTGGCCGGCGTGGCGGCGATGCGGGACGACTGCCACCTGTTCCAGTTTTTCGTCAGCACCCGCCTGCACGGTCGCGGCATCGCACGCCAGCTGTGGCGGCGCGCGATGCGGGATGCGGTGCGTCGCGCCGGCACGCGGCAGTTCACGCTGAATGCCTCGGCCATGGCGGTGCCGGTGTATCGGCACTTCGGCTTCGTGCGGAGCGGGCCGCCGACGGTCAGCCGCAGCGGGTTGCTGACCCAGCCGATGCGACTGGACCGGTACTGACGGGCACCACGCGCCGGCGCCGCATGGCGGCTTCCAGGAATTTTGGTCATGCCGTCGCCATCGTTGGTCGCCTATAAAACGCGCCGGGGAATCCTTGCCAACCCGCGAGGATTTGACAATGCGATTGAAGACATGGATGACCCGCGGCCTGATGCTTGCGGGGTGGGTGGCCTGTTGCCTGGCGCCGGCTGCGCCGGTGTTGCCGGACCACCAGGGGTCGACGCCGCCCTGCAGGTGCCGTTCCGGCCCACACGGTCAGCCTCGATGCGTACAGGGGGCAGACCGTGCAGGTCAACTTCTACGGCGTGGAAGACCGTAGCCTGCAGACTTCGTTGGTGCTCGGCGACGTCAGCGTCACGCCACAGTAGGAGCGGCAGCGGGAGGCGCGTTATCGCCTCCCGCCGCGGCGCCTCGCGGCGGGAGCCGCGGATCGCTCACGCCCCGGAAAAGTTGCGCCGCAGATCCTGCCGGCAGCGCGCCACCAGGTTCGGCGCGAAGACCTCGGGCCAGCCCTGGCTGAGATCCGGGTCCTCGGCCAGGCGCTCGTGCTCGGCCAGCAGCTGGGCCATCGCCAGCAGGTCGGCCACCGCCAGCGCGTTGCCCAGCGGCGAGGCCGCCGGCGTCGGCTGCAGTCGCCGCTCGGCCAGTGCGTCGACCACCCGCCGCGGCAGCTCCCAGTGCTGCGCCACCTGCAGCGAAAGCTGCGCGGCGAGGTCGGCACAGCCGGCGAGAAAGCCAGGCGACGGCGGCTCGGCGTCGTCGGCGGGGCCGATCCGGTCCAGCAGACGGATCACCGCGCCATCGCCGGCATGGCAGACGATGCCCGCCAGGTAGGCTTCGAACGCATCGCTGTGGTTGTGGCGGCCGAGCCAGGCGCAGGCATGCGCGCAGCGCTCGGCGTGATGCCACAGGCGCTCGCCGGCGGCCTGCCCGAACGCGCCGGCATGGGCCTGCAGGATGGGCTTCATCACGTGCTGGGTGAGTACCCGGCGCAGCCCGTCCTGGCCCAGCAGCACCACCGCCTGCTGCAGGCTGGTGATCGGCTGCGCCGCACGGTAGTGCACGCTGCCGGTGACCCGCATGATCTCGCCGACCATCAGCGGATCGCGGCCGATCAACCGGGCCAGTTCGCCGCCGCCGGTGTTGTCGTTCCTCAGCGCGCGCAACAGCTGCGGCAGCACCGTGGGCAGGCGTGGCAGGCTGTGCATGTCGAAGCGGCTGCCGAGCAGCTCCAGCTGCCTGAGCGTGGCGAGCTCGGCCGCGCCGGGTTCGCTGGCGTGGCTGTCGGCCAGGCCGAGCACGAAACGATGGAAGCGGTCGCGGATGGCCGCCAGCGGCAGCGCCGGCCGGGCGGCGACGGTGGTGCGCGCCGGCGTCGTGGCGGCAGGCGGCGCGCGTCTTGCGCGTGGCTTCGGCCGTCGGCTGCGGAAAATGCGCCGCCACATGTTCCCCATCGTCCCCCTCATCCCCGCGTGCCGACTCCCGGGCAACCCGTTACGGGCTATCGGCGCCCTGCGGGGAAAGTTTAGCGAGGATGCGGCGCCGGCCCGGCCTACTTGGTGCTCTTCTTCTTTTCCTGCTTGGCGGCCCGCTTTTCCTTCAGGGTCTTGGCCGGCTTCTTCTTCTCGTCCTTCTTGGTGTCCATGCCCTTGCTCATGCTGCTCTCCCAGTGAGGTTGAATGACGGCGACAGGTGACGCGTGACACGATGTCAGTCTAGGTCGTTTCGGCGCCCGTGGGGCGGCCTGGCGCGGGGCAGCCGCGGCGGTGGCAATCTGCGCGGCAGCCCCCACATCGTGGCCATCCCATTCGGTGAGAGCCTGACATGATCCCGTTTTCCATCCTCGACCTGGCGCCGGTTACCGAAGGCAGCGACGCCGGTCAGGCGTTCCGCAACACGCTGGACCTGGCCCGGCTGGCCGAACGGCTCGGCTACCACCGCTACTGGCTGGCCGAACACCACAACATGCCCGGCATCGCCAGCGCGGCGACGGCGGTGCTGATCGGCCACGTGGCCGGCGGCACCTCGACCATCCGCGTCGGCGCCGGCGGCATCATGCTGCCGAACCACGCGCCGCTGCAGGTGGCCGAGGCGTTCGGCACGCTGGCCTCGCTGTACCCCGGGCGCATCGACCTGGGCCTGGGCCGCGCGCCCGGCACCGACCAGCCCACCGCACGGGCGCTGCGCCGCTACTTCGACAACACCGATGCATTCCCGCAGGACGTGCTGGAACTGCTCGGCTACTTCGAGCCGGCCAAGCCTGGGCAGCAAGTGCGGGCCGTGCCCGGCGCCGGTATCGAAGTGCCGGTGTGGCTGCTCGGTTCCAGCCTGTTCGGCGCGCAGCTGGCCGCGCAGCTCGGCCTGCCGTACGCGTTCGCCTCGCATTTCGCGCCGGACGCGATGGACGAGGCGCTGGCGCTGTACCGGCGCGACTTCCGCCCGTCGGCGCGGTTGCAGCGGCCGTACGCGATGCTGGGCCTCAACGTGGTCGCGGCCGACAGCGACGCCGCGGCGCGGCGGCTGTTCACCACCCAGCAGCAGACTTTCATCAACCTGCGCCGCGGCAAGCCGGGGCTGGTCCCGCCGCCGATCGACGACATCGAGGCGTACTGGACGCCGCCGGAGAAGCTGATGGTGGAGCGCGCGCTGGCCTGCACGGTGGTCGGTGCTGCCGATACGGTGAAGGACGGCATCGCGGCGTTCATCGCCAGGCACCGGCCGGACGAGCTGCTGCTTACCGCCAACGTATTCGAGCACGCGGCGCGGCGGCAGTCGTTCGAGATCGCGGCGGCGGCGCGTGATCGGCTTGGTACCGGCCGCGAACCGGCCACCGATCGGGGATAATGCCGTGTTCCCCATGACCGAAGCCCACCACGCATGAAAACTCCCAAGGGCCTGCAGGACCTGATCGACGAAGGCGTGATCGACCAGGTGCTGCGGCCGCTGAAGAGCGGCAAGGAGGCCTCCGTCTACGTCGTGCGCTCGGGCGAGGACGTCCGCTGCGCCAAGGTCTACAAGGACATGGCGCAGCGCAGTTTCCAGCAGCGCGTGCAGTACCAGGAAGGTCGCAAGGTGCGCGGCAGCCGGCAGATGCGGGCGATGGGCAAGGCCACCAAGTTCGGCCGCAAGGAAGCCGAGGCGGCGTGGAAGAACGCCGAGGTCGACGCGCTGTACCAGCTCACCGCCGCCGGCGTGCGCGTGCCCAAACCCTACGGCTATTTCAGCGGCGTGCTGGTGATGGAGCTGGTCACCGATGCCGACGGCCATTCGGCGCCGCGGCTGGGCGAAGTGGAACTGTCGGCCGACACCGCGCGCGACTACCACCGTTTCCTGATGCAGCAGGTGGCGCGCATGCTGTGCGTGGGGCTGATCCACGGCGACCTGTCCGAATACAACGTGCTGGTCGGGCCAGCTGGCCCGGTGATCATCGACCTGCCGCAGGTGGTCAGCGCCGCCGGCAACAATGCGGCGCGCACCATGCTGCGCCGTGACGTCGGCAACATCACCATCAGCCTGGCGCGCTTCGCGCCGGAGCTGCTGGACACCCACTACGGCGAGGAGATGTGGGCGCTGTACGAACTGGGCGAATTGCACCCGGACAGCGAACTCAGCGGCCGCTTCGAGTTCGACGAAAGCATCGCCGACGTCGACAGCGTGATGCAGTCGATCATCGACGCGCGGGAAGAGGCGCTAATCCGCCAGCAGGGGCGCGAGGCGGCGGTGCAGGAAGGTTGAGCGATTCCAGGGCACGGATTGTTGGGGTTCGCTGCGCTCACCCCAACCTACAAGCTGCCCAGCCGCTTGTGCGTAGGAGCACGCTCGCGGGCGATGCTTTTTCGAATCCCGAATCCCGAATCCCGAATCCCGAGTCCCGAGTCCCGAGTCCCGAGTCCCGAGTCCCGAGTCCCGAGTCCCGAGTCCCGAGTCCCGAGTCCCGCCACAAGAACATCGCCCGCGAGCGGGCTCCTACATGTGGCAGAGGAAATGGTTCAGTGCGCGCTGACGTCGACCAGCGCCACGTCGAATACCAGCGAGGCGTTCGGCGGGATGTCGGCGCCGGCGCCGCGGGCGCCGTAGCCGAGCGCGGCAGGGATCAGCAAGGTGCGCTTGCCGCCCACGCGCATGCCGGCCACGCCCTGATCCCAGCCGTCGATCACCCGGCCCGCGCCCAGCGTGAAGTTGAACGGTGCGCCGTGGTCGTACGAGCTGTCGAACTTGGCGCCGTGCTTGTCCTTCGCGTGCTCGTCGTACAGCCAGCCGGTGTAGTGCACCAGCACGTCCATGCCGGCCTTCGCCTCGGCGCCGGTACCGATTTTCTGGTCGATCACGGTGAGCTTGTCGACCTGTCCGCTGGCCTGTGCCGGCGGTGGGGTGCCGCAGGCGGCGAGGGCGAACACGGCGAGCAGGGGCAGCAACCAGCGCATGGGTGACTCCGAAGGATTGAAGAGGTCGGGCGGGATTATGCGGGAAAGCGCGGCGCGTCAGCCGGCCGTGCCGCGTCAGCCGACCAGTTCGGCCATACCCATGCGCCTGAGCGGTTCGACCGCGACCGCGCCGGTTTCGCTGATCAGCTGCAGTTGGCCGTCCTGCACCAGCGCCTGCAGGCGCATGCCACGCTGCAGCAGCGCGGCCAGTTCGGCGACGGTGGCGGCGGGGATGTCGAGCACGCTGAGGTTGCGGTGGCGGCCGAGCGCGTGGCCGAGCTTGTTCCACCAGAGCTCCGCGGCGTTGCCGCCGTAGCTGACCACCACGACCTGACGCGAGCGGCCGCAGGCCTTGCGGATGCGCGCCTCGTCGGGCTGGCCGAGCTCGATCCACAGTTCGATCTCGCCGCTATATGCCTTGCGCCACAGCGCCGGCTCGTCCTCATCGCTGAGGCCCTTGCCGAACTCCAGCCGTTCGTCCGCGTACAGCGCGAACGCGAGCAGGCGCACCATCAGGCGCTCCGCGGTCTCCGACGGGTGCCGCGCCAGGGTCAGCGCGTGGCCGGCGTAGTAGTGCCGGTCCATGTCGCTGACCTGCAGCTCGACCTTGTGGATGGTGGCGTTGAGTGCCATGGGGATCTCTCGGGACAACAGCCGCCCATTCTACGCGCAGGCGGCGGTCCAGGCCGTCGGGAATAACCATCGGCGGGCATTCCACGCTATCTTGCGTCGCAGCCATCCACCCCGGGGGAGAGCCATCCTGTGAGCGCACAGCCAATGTCCAGCGCGTCGCCGCGCGTCGAATTCACCCTGCGCGGGGTGGTCATCGGCATCGTGATCACCGTGGTGTTCACCGCGGCCAACGTGTTCTTCGGCCTCAAGGCCGGCCTCACCTTCGCCACCTCGATTCCGGCGGCGGTGATCTCGATGGCCATCCTGCGCTCGCTGAAGAACTCCACCATGCAGGAGAACAACATCGTGCAGACGGTGGCCTCGGCCGCCGGCACGCTGTCCTCGATCATCTTCGTGCTGCCCGGCCTGATCATCATCGGCTGGTGGAACGGCTTCCCGTTCTGGATGAGCTTCGGCATCTGCGCCACCGGCGGCATCCTCGGCGTGATGTACACCATCCCGTTGCGCCGCGCGCTGGTCACTGACTCGGACCTGCCGTACCCCGAAGGCGTGGCTTGCGCCGAGGTGCTCAAGGTGGGCACCAGTTCGGAGGAGGCGGCCGGGTCGGTGGAGTCGGGTGGCGCGGGGCTGAAGGCAGTGGTCGCCGGCGCGATCGTCTCGGCGGCGTTCTACGTGATCGTGCAGACCAGGCTGTTCGCCGCCGCGGTGTCCAGCTATTTCCGCGTGGGCGACAAGGGCGCCGCCACCGGGTTCGACTTCAGCCTGTCGTTCGCGCTGTTCGCGGTGGGCCACCTGGTTGGGCTGTGGGTTGGCGTGGCGATGCTGGTGGGCGCTTTGATCGGCTGGGGCTGGGCGGTGCCGCACTTCCTGCTGCTGCATCCCGCCGACGGCGCCGCCGATGCGGTGGCGCAGGGCGCCTGGAGCCACTACGTACGCTTCGTCGGTGCCGGCACCATCGGCGTGGCGGCGATCTGGACGCTGGCCAAGCTGGTCAAGCCGGTGATCGGCGGGTTGGCCAGCGCGATGGCCGCCTCGCGCGTGCGCAAGGCGGGCCAGCTGGCCACGCTGCCGCGCACCGAGCACGACATGCCGATCGGCATGGTGGGCCTGATCACGCTGCTGTGCCTGATCCCGGTGGGGTGGCTGCTGGGCCACTTCAGCAACATCAGCGGGCTGGGCGAGCACACCACGCTGCTGGTGGTCGGCGGCGTGGTGTTCGTGGTGATCCTGAGCTTCCTGGTCTCCGCCGTGTGCGGCTACATGGCCGGCCTGATCGGTTCGAGCAACAGCCCGCTGTCGGGCGTGGGCATCCTGGTGGTGATCATCGCCGCGCTGCTGCTGGTGCTGGGCGTGAAGTCGATGCTGCCGGCGGAAGCGGGCAAGGCACTGGTGGCCTTCGCGCTGTTCATCACCGCCATCGTGTTCGCAGTGGCCTCGATCGCCAACAACAACCTGCAGGACCTCAAGACCGGCCAGCTGGTGGACGCCACGCCCTCGCTGCAGCAGTGGGCGCTGGTGATCGGCGTGGTCGCCGGCGCGCTGGTGATCCCGCCGGTGCTGGACCTGCTCAACCAGGCCTACGGCTTCCTCGGCGCACCGGGCGTGGACCCGTCGCGCGCGCTGCCGGCGCCGCAGGCCGGGTTGATCTCGGCGCTGGCGCAGGGCGTGATCACCGGCAACATCGACTGGAGCCTGATCACCATCGGCGGCGCGATCGGCGTGGGCATCATCGTGCTGGACGAGGCGCTGGCGCGCACCGGCAAGTCGATGCGGCTGCCGCCGCTGGCAGTGGGCCTGGGCATCTATCTGCCCACTTCCACCACGCTGATGGTGGTGGTCGGCGCGCTGGTCGGCGCGTGGTTCGAGCAGCGTGCCGATCGCGGCCCGAAGGCGGAGGCCACCAAGCAGCTGGGCGTGCTGCTGGCTTCCGGCCTGATCGTGGGCGAGAGCCTGCTCGGCGTGATCGTGGCCGCGCTGGTGGCGTTTTCCGACAAGCTAGGCTTCGCCGATCGCAACGCGCCGCTGGCGCTGGTGGGCGACAACTTCCACGATGCCGCGATCTGGATTGGCGGCGTGCTGTTCGTGGCGGTGACCTGGGCGATGTACCGCTGGATCGGCCGGATGGGCCGGGCGGTGTAGGGCGCAACGGCGGGGCCGACACCGTGCGCGGAACACGCTGCTGCCGCACGGCGGAAGCGCGCTCCGCCAAGCGGCTCCCGCCGGCCGCCACGTACAATGCCGCCATCGTTCGAGGTGGAAGGGATGACGTGACTGCTGGCGGATTCTTCGCGGCCACGCCGGATGCGGCGCTGGCCGCGCTGTTCGTGCCGTTCGAGGCTGGCGAGCTGCACTTGCCGGCGGACGGCCGCGTGCTGTTCCTGCGCGCCCGTGCCGGCGTGCGCCTGCGCGAGATGGTGCAGCCTGGCTGGCTGTGCGAGCAGAGTTTCCTGCCGTTCGCCGACGAGCTGGGCCGCCATGGCCTGCGCGTGGGTGAAGCGGCAGCTGATGAAAAATTTCCGTTGGTGCTGCTGTTGCCGCCGCGCCAGCGCGACGAGGCGCGCGCCCTGTTCGCCCGCGCGCTGCGGCTGCTGGCGCCGGGCGGCACCGTGCTGGCGGCAATGCCGAATGCGGAAGGCGCGAAGTCGGGCGAGGCGGACCTGGCGAAACTGGCCGGCGCCGTGCAGCACCTGTCCAAGCACAAGTGCCGGGTGTTCTGGAGTACGCCGCAGCCGGCCGACATCGATCACGACCTGCTGGCCGCATGGCTGGCGCTGGACGCGTCGCGCGACATCGCCGACGGCTATCTCAGTCGTCCCGGCCTGTTCGCCTGGGACCGCGTCGACCGCGCCTCGGCGCTGCTGGCGGAACACCTGCCGGCAGACCTGCACGGTCGCGTGGCCGATCTCGGCGCTGGCTACGGTTATCTTTCCGCGCAGGTGGTGGCGCGTTGCCCGCGGGTCGAGGCGATCGACCTGTACGAAGCCGAAGCGCGCGCGCTGGAGCCGGCGCGGCTCAACCTGGCGCGGGCGCAGCGCGAGTGCGGGCGCGACGTGGCGGTGACGGTGCGCTGGCACGATGTGACCCGCGGCCTGGCGCAGCGTTACGACGCCATCGTCAGCAACCCGCCGTTCCACCAGGGGCGTGCTGACCTGCCCGAGCTGGGTCGCGCGTTCATCGTCAGCGCGGCCGAGGCGCTGCTGCCGGGCGGCCGCTTGCTGATCGTGGCAAACCGGCATCTGCCGTACGAGGCGGTGCTGGCCGCGCGTTTCCATGAGGTGCGCACGCTGGCCGTGCAGGAAGGGTTCAAGGTGATCGAGGCGACGGGAGTACGCGAATGAAACTGGTCAAGCTGATTGCCAACCTGGGCTACGGCAGTCGCAAGGACGTGACCCAGTTGTTCCGCTCCGGCCGCATCACCGATGCCGATGGCGAGGTGCTGTACGCCGACGACGTGGTGCCGTACGGAACCATCCGCGTCGACGACGAACCGCTCGACCCGCCGCCCGGGCTCACCCTGATGATGCATAAGCCGCTCGGCGTCACCTGCTCGCGCAAGGACCCGGGCCGGGTGGTCTACGACCTGCTGCCGCCGCGCTACCGCGTGCGCACGCCGGCGCTGTCCACGGTGGGCCGACTCGACCGCGACACCTCGGGCCTGCTGCTGTTCACCGACGACGGTGCCTTGCTGCACCGGATCATTTCGCCGAAGGCGAACGTGACCAAGGTCTACGAGGCCACCCTGGCGCAGGACCTGCGCGGCGACGAGGGCGAGCTGTTCGCCAGCGGCACGCTGATGCTGGAAGAGGAAACCACCCCGCTCGCGCCTGCCGCGCTGGAGGTGCTGGGGTCGCGGCACGCCCGGCTCGGCGTCAGCGAAGGCCGCTACCATCAGGTGCGCCGCATGTTCGCCGCCGCCGGCAATCACGTCGAGACGCTGCAGCGGGTGTCGATCGGCGCCCTCACGCTGGGCGGGTTGGCACCGGGCGAATGGCGCGCGCTCGATGCCGCCGAGGTCGCGCTGATTTTCGCGGCGTAGGGCAACGGCAACCTCTGTAGGAGCGCACCCTGTGCGCGATGCTTTTCGTTACGTGACGAAGAGCATCGCGCGCACAGGGTGCGCTCCTACAATAGGTGCACCACGGTGGGAATCGTGTTGCCGAACCACTTGCGTCGTTCGTCGCGGCAGCTCGGGCTGCCCATCGCGAACTTGCGGCAGATGGTGGGGCGGTCTTCGTAGATGGTGCAGCGGAAGGTGTTCGGGTCGACCGCGGCGCACCAGCCGTCCTCGCCCTTGGCCAGGGTCGCCATGCCATGTTCGTCGTGGTCGATCAGCCAGGCGGGCACGCGGTCTTCCGGCATCAGCACCACGGTGAGGCGACAGCACACCGCTTCGCAGGTCGTGCATTGCACGGCGGGGTCGGTGCTTTCCGCGTGGGGATCGGGGAGATTGTTCACGCGTCAGCATGACAGCACCGGCATGAACACTTTGTTGTGGCGGCTGTTCAGCGCGGCTTGTCACGCCACAACGCCTGCCAGCCATCAGCCCCCAGGCGCTGCAGTGTCTCGATATTGCGGCGGTAGATGCTGTCGGTATCGCACATCCCCTCCATCGCACGCTCGACGCTGGATTCGCGCAGCAAATGCAGCGTGGGATACGGCGAGCGGTTGCTGAGGTTGCCGACGTCGTCCGGCGCGCTGTCGGCGAACTGGTAGTCGGGGTGGAAGCCCGCCACCTGCCATTCGCCTTCCAGTCCCAGCGTCTGCACGGCGGCGTCGGCCACGTCGAGGAAGTCGTTGTAGTCGAGGAAGTCGCCGAGCACGAACGGGTGGATCAGCAGGCCGGTCTCGCATTCGTCCGGCGCCAGTGCATTGAGCGACTGCAGCTCGCCGCAGAGGTCGTCGAGCAGCGTATCGGTGTCGCGTGCCTGGCTCACCCGCAGGCGCAGCTTGCCCTGCACGTGCGGCGCGCGGGCGAACGGGCACAGGTTCAGCCCGATCACCGCACGTTCCAGCCAGCGCGTGGTGGCGGCGAGGTAGGGCGCGTCCCCGGGCAGCGCGTCAGCGTTGAGGTCGTTGGCGGGCGTCGGGTCCATGCGGTTTTCGCGGGGAGAGGCAGTCGACTATAGCGGCTGGCTGGTGCACGGGCTTGTGCCCGCGCTGTCGGGGCCGTGCAGGCTTGCATCCGGTTTCGCGGGGGAGCACCCGGATGCGGGAACCGATTTCACAAACCTGATTTAATGGCGGTCCCCGGCACGGGGAACCCGCCGCGGTCGTGCCCCTGAACAGGATTCGCTCGTGGATGGTTCGACCCCAACGACCGCAGATACCTCGCACGGCGCGAGCCGCGGGTATGCCGGGGTTGATGCTTGCGTGGTCACGTCCGGTGGCGTGCCGCCACGGGGGAAAGTTTGCGCCGAGGCGGGCGGTGGCAGGTATCCGGCCAAGCGCCCCGCGATCGCGCGGGAGATCCCCCGGAAGCCGGGCCAGGTTTATCTGATGGCGCCGGCGTGCTGGAGGTCCGGCGGTTCGTCGGGACGCCACCGCGCCGCCACCCCGCTCGTGGTGATGCCAGCACCTGCCCAGTGGGCCCGTTCACGGGCCGTGCCCGCCCGGCTGTCACCGCGTACGCGGCAGCCGCCAACCGAACGCTGGCTGTTGCCGCCCACCTGGCCGCTGGATGGTTGGCAGGTGACGGCAGCCGCCGGCTTGTGGCGACTCGTCGTCGCCCGGATCGTGCCGTGGGCACGCGCGCGCATCTCGACGTGGCCGGAATGGGCGGGTGCGCGCCGGCTGGTCGCCGCGAGCGCGATCGCCGGCGTTGCCCTGGTGTTGCTGCGCATCGGCACGCATCCGGCGACTGGATCAGGATCGGCCGCGGTCGTGGTTGGTGCACCGGCAACGCCGGCACCCACCCTGCGCGCCGCGCCCTTGCCGGTCAGGCCGGTGCCAATGCTGGCGGTTGCCGCGGCAGTCCCGGCAAACGCGGCGGCGGTTCCATCGGCAGTACGCTCCGCGCCGGTCGAGAGCGGCCGCACGCTGTTGTCCGAAGTCAGCACGATGGACCTGATGATGCCGATCGAGGAGCCCGACCTGGACATCACCTCGCGGGACAGCCTGTGGTCGCAGATCGGCCACAGCGCCGGCGTCGATCCCCTGCTGCTGTACAGCGTCGCCCTGGTGGAGTCGAAGGCGTTGTACCCGGACGGCAAGGTTGCGCCTACGCCGTGGCTGTTCCGCGTCAACGATCGCCTGGTGCGCGGCAAGCGCCATGACGTGCAGCTGGCGATGGCGGCGGCGAGCCAGTTCGGTTCGGCGGTGCAGGACGTCGGCATCATGCAGGTCTACTACCCGATGCATCGCGACGCGGTGCGCGATCCGCTGACCCTGCTGAACCCGCGCACCAACATCACGGTGGCAGCGAAAATCCTGCGCGACGGCATGCGCCAGACCCGCGACCGCGTGCTCGGCGTGGGCTACTACCACAGCCACACGCCGAGCCGCGCGCGGGATTACGGCAGCGCCGTGCTGACCGTCTACCAGCGGCTGCAGGCGATCCATCGCCCGGCGCGCCGCAGACAGGCGGTGGCGCGCTAGCCGCGCTGCGGCCTTGCATTGGGCCGACGGCGCCCGGATATAGGCTGCAGCTTCCGAGGCGACCGATGTTCGATCTTCGTTTCGACAATGCGTTCGTGCGCGAGCTGCCCGGCGATCCGGAGCAGGGCGCGCGGCTGCGCCAGGTCGACGGTGCGTTGTACTCGCGGGTCGACCCCATGCCGGTCGCAGCGCCGCGCCTGCTGGCGTATTCGGCGGAGATGGTGGCTATGCTGGGTTTCAGTGCAGCGGACCTCGCCGCGCCGGAGTTCGCGCAAGTGTTCGGCGGCAATGCGCTGCTCGACGGCATGCAGCCGTACGCGGCGAACTACGGTGGGCACCAGTTCGGCCACTGGGCCGGGCAGCTCGGCGACGGCCGCGCGATCTCGCTGGGCGAAGTCGTCAACGCCGCCGGCGAGCGCTGGGAACTGCAATTGAAGGGCGCCGGGTTGACGCCGTATTCGCGCGGCGCGGACGGCCGCGCGGTGCTGCGCTCTTCGGTGCGCGAGTTCCTGTGCAGCGAGGCGATGCACCACCTGGGCGTGCCGACCACGCGCGCGCTGAGCCTGGTCGGCACCGGCGAAACGGTGGTGCGCGACATGTTCTACGACGGCCACGCCGCGCCGGAACCGGGCGCTATCGTGTGCCGCGCGGCGCCCTCGTTCATCCGCTTCGGCAATTTCGAACTGCCCACCTCGCGCGGCGACATCGCCCTGCTGCGCCAGCTGGTCGAGTTCACCATCCGCCGCGATTTTCCGGAACTGGAAGGCAGCGGTGAGGTGCTGTACGCGGCGTGGTTCCGGCAGGTGTGCGAGCGCACCGCCACGCTGCTGGCGCACTGGATGCGCGTGGGTTTCGTGCATGGGGTGATGAACACCGACAACATGTCGATCCTCGGCCTCACCATCGACTACGGCCCGTACGGCTGGGTCGACAACTACGACCCGGACTGGACCCCGAACACCACCGACGCGCAGCGCCGCCGCTACCGCTACGGCCAGCAGCCGAACGTGGCGTGGTGGAACCTGAGCTGCCTGGCCGGCGCGCTGGCGCCGCTGTTCGACGGCGTCGAACTGCTGGAAGCCGGGTTGCAGCACTACGCCGCCACCTATGCTGCCGCCGACCGCGCCAACGTTGCCGCCAAGCTGGGCCTGGCCGAATGCCGCGAGGAGGACGCGGCGCTGATGCAGTCGCTGCAATCGCTGCTGCAGCAGGCCGAGGTCGACATGACGCTGTGGTTCCGCGCACTGGCCGACGTCGACGTGCAGGCGCCCACGCTGGCGCCGTTCGGCGACGCGTTCTACGACGAGGCGAAGCGGCGCACGGCCGAGCCCACGCTTGCCGACTGGCTGGCCCGCTATGCGGCGCGGCTGGCCGACGATCCGCTGCCGACGGCGCAGCGCCGCGAACGGATGCGCCTGGCCAACCCGCGCTACGTGCTGCGCAACTACCTGGCGCAGCAGGCGATCGACCGCGCGGAGCAGGGCGACGCCAGCGGTGTCGCTGAGCTGCTCGACGTGCTGCGCCACCCGTACGACGACCAGCCCGGCCGTGAGGCGTACGCGCAAAAGCGCCCGGACTGGGCGCGGCACAAGGCTGGCTGCTCGATGCTGTCGTGCAGTTCCTGAGTCTTTGGGAACCTTGAAACCCCCAAACGTTCGTCATTCCAGCGAAAGCTGGAATCCAGCGCCTTGGCTATTCACATGCCTGGAGTCGCTGGATCCCAGCTTTACGCTGGGATGACGAGCTTGGAGCAGAGCCGACCCGCGGTCGAAAATTGGTGCCCTCGAGACGATTCGAACGTCCGACCTGTCCCTTAGGAGGGGACCGCTCTATCCAACTGAGCTACGAGGGCGGTGGCGGGATTTTCGCATGGATCGCGCGGTTCTGCTGCTCCCCCTTGCTCGCAGGGAAGGCTGATAGGGGGTTGCGCAGGCTCGCCGAAAACCCGGATCAAGAGCGACCCTACCCCAACCCTCCCCTGCAAGCAGTGGAGGGAGCAAGGCGGCCGGCCTGCTAGAATGGGCAATTGCAGATTTCACTCACGGCGCCCGCGAGCGCCGCACGTCCAGGAGACGTCCATGTCCCATGCAATCCTCAGCGCGCTCGGCCTCCACGGCGAGCAGTCCGGCAGCTACCTTGGCCAGGGCGAGTGGTCGAAGACCACCGACGCCGGCACGCTGCAGCCGGTGAACCCGGCCACCGGTGAGGTGATTGGCAGCGTGCATGCCTCCAGCGCCGCCGACTACGAGGTGATCGTCAAGCGCGCGCAGGAAGCGTTCAAGTTATGGCGCGCCACGCCGGCGCCGCGCCGCGGCGAGGCGGTGCGGCTGTGCGGCGAGGCGCTGCGCAAGCACAAGGATGCGCTGGGTTCGCTGGTGGCGCTGGAGATGGGCAAGATCAAGCCCGAGGGCGACGGCGAAGTGCAGGAGATGATCGACATCGCCGACTTCGCGTTGGGCCAGAGCCGCATGATGTACGGCGTCACCATGCACTCGGAGCGCCCCGGCCACCGCATGTACGACCAGTACCATTCGCTGGGCCTGGTCGGCATCATCAGCGCGTTCAACTTCCCGGTCGCGGTGTGGGCGTGGAACGCCATGCTGGCCGCCATCGCCGGCGACATCTGCATCTGGAAGCCGTCGCCGAAGACGCCACTTTCCGCCATCGCCGCCATTCGCATCTGCAACGACGCGCTGAAGGCCGGTGGTTTCCCCGACCTGTTCTTCCTGTTCAACGACGCCGGCAGCGACCTCGCGCAGGCCTTCGTGGACGACAAGCGCATTGCGCTGATCAGCTTCACCGGCTCCACCAGGGTCGGCCGCATGGTCGGCGAGCGCGTAGCCCGGCGCATGGGCCGCTCGTTGCTGGAGCTGGGCGGCAACAACGCGATCATCCTGGACGAGACGGCCGACCTGAAGCTGGCCATCCCGGGCATCGTGTTCGGCGCGGTCGGTACCGCTGGCCAGCGTTGCACCACCACGCGCCGGTTGTTCGTGCACGAGTCGATCTTCGATGGCGTGCTCGATACCCTGGTCAAGGCCTACCGGCAGGTCGAGGGCAAGATCGGCGATCCCACCCTGGCCACCACGCTGATGGGTCCGCTGAACAGCGCCGAGGCGGTGCAGGGCTACCTCACCGCGATCGAGAGGGCAAAGGCCGCGGGCGGCGCGGTGCGCACCGGCGGCAAGGCGCTCACCGACCGCAAGGGCAACTTCGTACTGCCCACCATCATCACCGGGCTGCAGAACTCGGACGAGGTGGTGCAGGCCGAGACGTTCGCGCCGATCCTCTACGTGATGCCGTTCAAGACCATCGACGAGGCGATCGAGATGCAGAACGACGTGCCGCAAGGCCTGTCCTCGTCGATCTTCACCAACAACCTGCGCGCCACCGAGCAGTTCCTCTCCGCAGCCGGTTCCGATTGCGGCATCGCCAACGTCAACATCGGCACCTCCGGCGCCGAGATCGGCGGCGCGTTCGGCGGCGAGAAGGAGACCGGCGGCGGCCGCGAATCCGGCTCGGATGCCTGGAAGGTGTACATGCGCCGGCAGACCAATACCATCAACTACTCGGATGCGCTGCCGCTGGCGCAGGGCATCAAGTTCGACCTGTGAGGACATGCGTCGACCGCGGGCAGTTCGCCGCCCGCAGCCGACGACAGTACACGACGGCGCCGATCCACCTCTTGCCTGAGCGAGCGACCCGATGAGCTATCAACCGTCCTACCGTCCGGGCGCCAGCACCAGTTCGCTGGCGGTGGTGAGCCTGGTCTTCGGCATCCTCGCCTGGTGCGTGCTGCCGTTCATCGGCGCGATCGTGGCGATCATCTGCGGCCACCTGGCGCGCGGCGAGATCCGCCGCGGCCCGCTCGATGCCCGCATCGAGGGCGACGGCATGGCGGTAGCCGGGCTGGTGCTCGGCTATGTGCAGCTGCTGCTGTGCGTGCTGGCGGTGTTCGTGCTGATTGCCGCCTTGATCTTCGGCTTCACCTTCGCGAACTGGCATTGATGCCGCGCATGCCGTTCGCCTGCTCCGGACGTCGCGTCGTCGCTGCTGGCGGTTGCGCCGGAAGCGGTGCGGCGCGCTTCGATCACCCCATCCGCGCGTTCGCGGGCCAACCGGGCTGACCCATGTACGACATGCTGCGCCCGCTGCTGTTCAGGCTCGACGCCGAGACCGCGCACCGCGCCACCCTGTATGCGCTGGGCGTGGCCCAGCGCAGCGGCTTCGCCCATCGGTTGGTCAAGCCGCCCGGCGATCTGCCGACGCGGGCCTTCGGCATCGCCTTTCCGAACCCGGTCGGGCTGGCCGCCGGCCTGGACAAGAACGCCGAGTACCTCGATGCGCTCGATGCGCTCGGCTTCGGCTTCATCGAGGTAGGCACGGTGACGCCGCGGCCGCAGGCGGGCAACGAGCGGCCGCGCCTGTTCCGCCTGCCGCGGCACGAGGCGATCATCAACCGCATGGGCTTCAACAACGCCGGCGTCGACGCGCTGGTGCGCAACGTGCAAGGTTCCGCCTACCACGGTGTGCTCGGCATCAACATCGGCAAGAACAAGGACACGCCGAACGAGAAGGCGGTCAGTGACTACCTGCTGTGTCTTACCCGCGTGTACGAACTGGCCAGCTACGTCACGGTGAACATTTCCTCACCGAACACCCAGGGCCTGCGCGACCTGCAGCAGGAAGCCACGTTGCGCCGCTTCATCTCGGTGCTGCGCGAGGCGCAGGAGCGGCTGGGTTCGCAGCACGGCCGGCGCAAGCCGATGCTGCTGAAGATCGCACCGGACCTGTCCGAGGCGGAACTCGACTCGATCGCCGAGGTGCTGCTGCGCACCGGCATCGACGGCGTGATCTGCACCAACACCACGATCGACCACGCGGCGGTGGCCGACGACCCGCGTGGCAGCGAAACCGGCGGGTTGTCCGGCAAGCCGCTGTTCGAGCGCTCCACCGCGGTGCTTTCCGGCATGCACGCGCGGCTGCAGGGGCGTATCCCGCTGATCGGCGTGGGCGGCATCCTCGACGGCAGCGACGCCGCCGAGAAGATGGAGCTGGGCGCCTCACTGGTGCAGCTGTATTCGGGCCTGATCTACCGCGGTCCGCCGCTGGTCGCCGAATGCGTCGACGAGATCCGCCGCCAGCGCGAGAACGCCGATGCCGCCTGAACGAGTGGACATGGGCGGCTACACGCTCGTCGAGAACGCTCCGCTGGCGAAGCGCAACACCTTGCGCGTCGATGCGCGGACGACGCTGCTGGCGGAAATTCGCGACGCGGCGAAACTGCCCGAACTGCTGGACTTCCCCGCCGTGCGCCACAGCCGCCTGCTGGTGCTGGGCGAGGGCAGCAACATGCTGTTCACCAGCGATTTCGACGGCACCGTGCTGGCGATGGCCACGCGCGGTGTGCAGGTAGAAGAGGGCGGCGACAGCGCACGCATCGCGGTGGCCGCCGGCGAGCGCTGGGACGACTTCGTGCGCTGGACGCTGGGCCAGGGCTACGCCGGCCTGGAAAACCTGATCCTGATCCCAGGCACGGTCGGCGCTGCGCCGATCCAGAACATCGGCGCCTACGGTTGCGAAGTGGCCGAGTTCGTCGAAAGTGTGGAAGCGTGGGACACCCGCGAGCGCCGCGTGGTGACGCTGGACCACGCCACCTGCGCCTTTGCCTATCGCGACTCGCTGTTCAAGCACCAGCCCGGCCGCTACGTGGTCACCGCCGTGCGCTTCGTGCTGCCGCGCAGCCGTCCGCTGCGCACCGACTACGCCGGCATCGACGAGGAACTGGCGCGGATGGGCGTGGACAAGCCCGCACCGTTCCACGTTGCCGAGGCGGTGGTGCGCCTGCGCATGCGCAAGCTGCCCGACCCGGCAGTGATCGGCAACGCCGGCAGCTTCTTCAAGAACCCGATCGTCGACGCCGCACTGGCCGAGGCGCTGCAGCGCGAGCACCCCGCGCTGGCCGCCTGGCCGCAGCCGGACGGCCGCTGCAAGATTTCCGCGGCGTGGCTGATCGAGGCGACCGGCTTCAAGGGTATCCGCGAAGGCGATGCCGGCATCTCCAACCGGCATGCGCTGGTGCTGGTCAACCACGGCCATGCCACCGGCCCGCAGTTGTGGACGCTGGCGCAGCAGGTGATGCACGGCGTGCGCGAGAAGTTCGGCGTGCAGCTGGAGCCGGAGCCGGTGGTAATCGGCGCCGTCTGAACCGCGTCGTGGGCCGTTGCTCTTGCCGCGTATGAGAAGAGCCGGCGAGCAGTGCCTGCCCTACGAGGCGGTACGGGTGGCGGGATGTTTGATATCCGGCAAAGCGCCGTGATCACGCCCATCGGAGGCAAGAAAGGCGTCGCATGTAGGGCGGGCACTCCCCGCCGCCCTTGCCTTGCACGGAGGGCAGCGCAAGCAGTGTCCGTCTCGCGGGACCGAGCGTGGTTCCGTCGCACCTCCAGATATGGCGCCACCTTGTTACCATCGACGCATGCCGAACTATCGCCGTGCAAGGAACGCCGGAGCGACTTACTTCTTCACGGTGGTGACGGCGCAGCGGCGTCCGCTGTTGGCGACGATCGAAGCGGTCGCGGTGTTGCGCCAGAGCGTGGCCGAAGTGCATCGTCAAATGCCCTTCTTGATCGATGCGTGGGTGGTGTTGCCCGAACACATGCACGCCCTGTGGACACTCCCCAAGGGCGACATGGATTTTTCCTCACGTTGGGGGCGGATCAAGGCTGGCTTCACTCGTCGTTGCGGTCTCGCGCATAGATCCGGGCGAGGGCGCGATGCCGGACTGTGGCAACCGCGATTCTGGGAACACCTGATCCGCGATGAAGCCGATTTCGCTGCGCACATGGATTACCTGCACTACAACCCGGTCAAGCACGGGCACGTGGCGCGGGTGATCGACTGGCCGCATTCGAGCTTCCATCGTTGTGTTCGGCAAGGCATCTACCCTGTCGACTGGGGCAACAGCGAACCCGCCATACCGCTCGACCAAAGCTTTGGCGAGTAAGCTCTCCTGCGTGCTTCACGGGGACGATCGGAAAAGCCGGCGGGCGGTGCCCGCCCTACGAAGCACGCCCGCGCCCGCTTTTCGATATACGGCAGCGAGCCACTGTAGGGCGGGCATTGCCCGCCGCTCTCATGCGGCGCTTCGCGGGGACGATCGGAAGAGCCGGCGGGCGATGCCCGCCCTACGAAGCTACGCCCGAACCCGCTTCTCGATATCCGGCAAAAACACCGTAATCAACCCCATCAACGGCAAGTACGCGCACAACCGGTAGACGTATTCGATGCCATGCGTGTCGGCCAGCCCGCCGAGCACGGCGGCGCCGATGCCGCCCATGCCGAAGGCGAAGCCGAAGAACAGGCCCGAGATCATGCCGACGCGGCCGGGGATCAGTTCCTGCGCGTAGACCAGGATCGCCGAGAATGCCGAGGCCAGCACCAGGCCGATGACCACCGTCAGCACCCCGGTCCACAGCAGGTTCACGTGGGGCAATAGCAGGGTGAACGGGGCCACGCCGAGGATGGATACCCAGATCACCCACTTGCGTCCGATCCGGTCGCCGACCGGGCCGCCGATGAGCGAGCCGGCGGCCACCGCGAACAGGAACACGAACAGGTGTACCTGCGCGCTCTGCACCGACACGCCGAACTTGTGGATCAGGTAGAAGGTGTAATAACTGCTGAGGCTGGCCAGGTAGAAATACTTGGAGAAGATCAGCAGCCCGAGCACCGCCAGTGCGCCGACGATCCGGTTGCGCGACAGCGCGAGGATCTCGAAACGTCCCGCCGTGGCCTTGCGGCGCACCGCATGGTGCCGGCTGTACCAGCGCCCCACCTGCAGCAGCACCACGATCGCCAGCAGCGCCGCCAACGAGAACCACGCCACGCTGCCGCGCCCGTGCGGCACGATGATCCACGCGGCCAGCAGCGGCCCCAGCGACGAGCCGGTGTTGCCGCCGACCTGGAACAGCGACTGCGCCAGGCCGTGCCGCCCGCCCGAGGCCATCCGCGCCACGCGCGAGGATTCGGGGTGGAACACCGACGAGCCGGTGCCGACCAGCGCCGCGGCAAGCAGCAGCACCGGAAAGTTCGGCGCCGTCGCCAGCAGCAACAGGCCGCACAGGGTGAAGCCCATGCCCACCGGCAGCGAGTACGGCATCGGCCGGCGGTCGGTAACCATGCCCACCAGCGGCTGCAGCAGCGAGGCGGTGAGCTGGAAGGTCAGTGTGATCAGGCCGACCTGGGCGAAGCTGAGCTGGAAGTCGTTCTTCAGGATCGGGTAGATCGCCACGATCAACGACTGGATCATGTCGTTGAGCATGTGCGCGAAGCTGATCCCGCCGAGCACCGCGAACTGGGTGCGCTCCGCGACCGGTACGGCAGCCGTCGGTGGCGCGGGGGCGGCAGGGGATAGCGGAATGGTCTCGGCGCGGGTCTGCATGAGGCGTGGGTTTGGCGGTGGGGCGGCACGGCCGCGAAGGCCGGTGGGGCGGCCACCATAGGGCAAACCGCCGCCGGCCCGCATGTGCCGCCGGCCCGCATGTGCCGCCAGTTCGGTCAGTGCGGGTGTCATTCTGCGGCAAGGAAAATGCCGCAGGCTGAGCGCGGCCTGACCCGCAGGCCCCGCGCTCGGCCGGCCCCGCTCGTGGCGGGCTACCATGGGGTGCTGCATCCCCTTGCCGAACCTGGTGTATCGAATGACCAGCCGCCTGATTCGCGAAACTTTGCCAACCGACGTCGCCGCCAACGATGCCGCGGCCTCGGTGCCCGGCCCGGACCTCGGCGACGGCCGCCTGTACATCCACCGCGAGCTGTCGCAGCTCAAGTTCAACATCCGCGTGCTGGACCAGGCGCTGGACGAGCGCACGCCGCTGCTGGAACGGCTGAAGTTCCTGCTGATCTTCTCCGCGAACATGGACGAGTTCTTTGAGATCCGCGTGGCCGGGCTGAAAGGGCAGATCGCACTGGACCACGAGATGATCGGGCCGGACGGCATCCCGCCCAAACGCGCGCTGGCCGAGATCAGCGAGATCGCACACCGGCAGATCGCGCGGCAGTACGCGATCCTCAACGAGCGCATCCTGCCGGAACTGGCCACGCACGGCATCCGCATCGTGCGGCGCACGCAGTGGACGCACAAGCAGAAGCTGTGGGTGCGCCGCTATTTCCGCGAGGAGGTGGCGCCGCTGGTCACCCCGATCGGGCTGGACCCGACCCATCCGTTCCCGCTGCTGGTCAACAAGAGCCTCAACTTCATCGTGCGGCTGGATGGCGTGGACGCGTTTGGCCGCGATTCCGGCCTGGCCATCGTGCCGGCGCCGCGCGTGTTGCCGCGGCTGATCCGCCTGCCGCTGGAAATCTGCGAGGGCGGCGGCGACAACTATGTGCTGCTGTCCTCGATCATCCACGCCCATGCGGAGGAACTGTTCCCCGGCATGGCCGTGCTCGGCTGCTACCAGTTCCGGCTGACCCGCAACGCCGACCTCACGCTGGACCCGGAGGACGTCGAGGACCTGGCGCTGGCATTGCGCGGCGAGCTGTACTCGCGCCGCTTCGGCGACGCGGTGCGGCTGGAGGTGGCCGACAACTGCCCGAAGGAGCTGACCGACTACCTGCTCAAGCAGTTTGGCCTCAACGAGTCGGAACTGTACGAGGTGAACGGCCCGGTGAACCTGGCGAGGCTGTTCCGCATCGCCAACAACGTCAGCTACCCGAAGCTGCAATACCCGCCGTTCACGCCGGCGCTGCCGAAGGTGCTGCAGCACGCCGAGGACCTGTTCGAGGTGATCGGCAGGCAGGACGTGCTGCTGCTGCATCCGTACGAGTCGTTCGCGCCGGTGGTCGACCTGCTGCGCCAGGCTTCGGCGGACCCGAAGGTGCTGGCGATCAAGCAGACGCTGTACCGCACCAACGCGAACTCCGAGATCGTCGACGCGCTGGTCGACGCCGCCCGCGCCGGCAAGGAAGTGACCGCGGTGGTCGAGCTGCGCGCGCGCTTCGACGAGGAATCCAACCTCTCGCTCGCCTCGCGCCTGCAGCAGGCCGGCGCCATGGTGATCTACGGCGTGGTAGGCATCAAGACGCACGCCAAGCTGATGCTGGTCCAGCGCCGCGAGGGCAGCGAGCTGGTGCGCTACGCCCACCTCGGTACCGGCAACTACCATACCGGCAACGCCCGCGTGTACACCGACTACAGTCTGCTCACCTCCGACGAGGCGCTGTGCGAGGACGTGCACAAGCTGTTCAGCCAGCTCACCGGCATGGGCAAGGTGCTGCACATGAAGAAGCTGCTGCATGCGCCGTTCACGCTGAAGAAAACCCTGCTGGAACTGATCGCGCGCGAGAGCGCGCACGCAGCAGCGGGCAAGCCGGCGCAGATTCTCATCAAGGTCAATGCGCTGACTGAGCCGAAGGTCATCCGTGCGCTGTACAAGGCCAGCATCGCCGGCGTGCAGGTGGATCTGATCGTGCGCGGCATCTGCTGCCTGCGTCCCGGTGTGGCAGGCGTCTCCGAAAACATCCGGGTGCGTTCGATCATCGGTCGCTTCCTCGAACACAGCCGCGCCTACTGGTTCGCCAACGACGGCGAGCCGCAGCTATACCTGTCCAGCGCCGACCTGATGGAACGCAATCTCGACCGCCGCGTCGAGACCGCCTTCCCGGTCGATGGCAAGAAGCTGCAGCACCGGGTGCGGCAGGCACTGGAGCTGTACCTCACCGACAACGCCAGCGCCTCGCTGCTGCAGCCCGACGGTGAGTACCTGCGCCTCTCGCCTGCTGCCGGCGAACCCGTCCGCAACGTGCAGGCCGAGCTGATGGAGAAGCTGTGCGGGGCGGGGGCCAGCGGCACGCACTGAAGCCCGCATCTCGAAGGGCGGGCACCACCCGCCATGCACCATCGGGACACCAGCATCGTAGGGCGGGCAGCGCCCGCCCTACGATGCTGGCGGAACGTGGAGCTTTTCGCCTGGAGCACGGAGCTTTTTTGCTCGGGGCGTCGAGCTCTTTTGCTCGGGGCGTGAATCTTTCTACTTGGAGCGTCGAGCTTTTTGCCCGGAGCGCAAGGCTCGGGGCTTGGCGCTTGGTGTGCCGGGGAAGGTCAGCCGGGGAAAACCCCGGCAGGCCTGCTGGCTGCTGTAGCGGTCGTCCTCTTCGCGGGCGCGGCCCAGCGCCACCAGTATGTCGAGCAATGCGGCAGGCGTTTCTTTCACGGGGCGCGGGCGGTGAAGCGGCTGGCCGGTGCATCGACCTCGAGCGTGATCGGGCTGGCGGCGAGGGCGTCGGCCACGGCGGACGCGCAACAAAAAAGCCTCCGGAGACCGGAGGCTCTTCGTGCATGGAATGGTGGAGCGGATGGGGATCGAACCCACGACCTTCGCATTGCGAACGCGACGCTCTCCCAGCTGAGCTACCGCCCCACGGCAAGCGGCGAATGTTAGCAGCGTGACGGGGCTTCGCCAAGACCCCGCGTGCGGATTCAGCCGGGGAGCAGCGCGGGCAGGCGCTCGTGCAGCACCTCGCGGCGCCAGCCTTCGAGGAACTCGGGCCACTCGGTGGTGACCACGTACTCCTCCAGCACCTTGCGCGGGCACAGCAGGCCGGGCGGCAGGTCGAGTTCGCCGGCGAGGTGGTCGACCAGCGTCTTCATTGCGGCCAGCGCCTTCTTCGCCTCACCCTGGGGGTGGCCGGGAATGCGCGCGGTGGCGGCGATTTCCTCGTCGCTGACGGTGGCGGCGAGCAGCTCGAACAGCTCGCCGCGCTGGGCCGAGCGCAGCGCACGCTGACCACGGCTGCGCTGTTCGAGATCGCCGAGACTGCGCGGCGACTGCTGGGCGAGGTTGAGCGCCAGGGCGTCGTCGAGCAGCCACGGGCGCGGCACGTCGAGGCGGCGGGCGCTGCGCTCGCGCCACAGCAACAGGCGGCGCAGCAGGGCTTGCTGTGCTTGCGGCCAGTCGGCGGCGCCGCGCAGCGCGCGCTGCGGCTGCGGGTCGCCTTCGCGATGGCTGGCGCGCAGCTTCAGGCGCGCGCAGTCCTCGGCATGCCAGGCGCTGCGCTCACGTCGCTGCAGGCGTTCGGCCAGTTGTTCGTGGAGGGTCTTCAGGTACACCACGTCCAGCGCGGCGTAGTTGCGCTGCGAGTCGGTAAGCGGGCGCTGCAGCCAGTCCGAACGGGTCTCGCCCTTGTCCAGCTCCACCCCGGCCAGCTCGGCGACCAGCGCGCGATAGCTGATGCCCAGACCCATGCCGGCGAAGGCGGCGGCGATCTGCGTGTCGAACAGCTGGCCCGGCCCTTCCGGCAGCAGCGGCGCGAGGGTTTCCAGATCCTCGCCGGCGCTGTGCATGATGGTGACCGCCGCGCCGCTGCCGAGCCGCGGCTGCAGCGCCGCGCCGATGTCGAAGGCGAGCGGGTCGACCAGCGCGTAACGGCCGTTCCAGCCCAGCTGCAGCAGCGCCAGTTGCGGATAGAACGTGTTGCGACGCATGAACTCGGTGTCCAGGCCGACAGCGGCGCCGATGGGTATCGTGGCCAGCCACGCCTGCAGGGCGTCGGGGTGGACGATCCAGTCGGCGGCAGCGGTTTCGGGTGGCGACATCGGTACTCCTTGGACGGTTCGGTGCGGATTGCCCTGCCGGCGGTTTCTGCCTATGGTGGACAGCGCACGATAACAGGCCGCACCAAGGACGCCCATCCATGCCGAACAACGCAACCCTGCGCCGACAGCGCGCGCTCGGCGGGGCGCTCGGGGTGATCGTGCTGGGGTTCGCGCTGCTGTACCACTTCTTTCCGCGGCTGTTCCACGTCAACCCCGAACAGGCACCGCGCCGCTCGATGTCGCTGGGGGCCGTCACGCCGGGCAGCGGCCCGCAGCCGGAACGGCTGTCGGCGATCAGCGAACTGAATGCCGGGCCGCCGCTGACGCTGGCGCCGGCGGCGGTGATCGCCGCGCGCGGCAGCCGCAACGCGAACCTGCCCGAGCAGATGGGCGTGGACCCGCCCGAGGTGCGCGCGCTGCTGGAGCAGGCCGCCCGGGCGCTGCATGCCGGCCGGCTGGTCGGCGCCGCCGACAGCGCCGCCGCGTTGTTCCAGCAGGCGCTGAAGGACAAGCCGGACAGCCGCCGCGCAGCGCAGGGCATGTTCGACGTGCGCGCGCGGCTGGTGGCGGAGATCGACCAGGACATCGCGGTGGGCGACGCCGACGCGGCGCAGGACCTGCTCGACGCCCTGCGCACGCTGCCGAACGCCGAGAAGGAAGTGGCGCAACTGGAGGCGAGCCTGAAAGTGCTGGAGCAGGTGCGGCCGATGCTGGCCGATGCCGCCGGCCTGCTGCGGCAGGGCAACGCCGACCGGCCCGCGGGGGGCAATGCGCTGGAAATGTACCGCGAGGTGCAGAAGCTCGACCCGGAGAACGCGGTGGCCGAGCAGGGCATCTTCCAGGTGCAGCGGGCGGTGCTCGACCGCGCGCTGGCGGCGGTAGCGCAGAACGATTTCGCCGGGGCCGACCGCGAGCTGGCCGCGGCGCAGGCGATTCGCCCCGGCTCGCAGCAGATGATCGACGTGCACAGGCGCGTGGACGACATGCGCGAGCAGCGCGCCAACGGCATGCTGGCGCAGGCGCATTCGGCCCTGGATGCCGGCAATCTCGAACTGGCGACGAAGCTGGCGGTGCAGGTGCGCGCGATCGCCCCGCACCTGGCGGCGCTGGCGGCGTTCGACGAGCAGCTGACCAACGCGCGCCTGTACGCCAGCTACAAGCCTGGCCAGGTATTCACCGACCGCTACGTCGACCTGCCGGGCAAGACGCCGGCAATGGTGGTGATCCCCACCGGCAGCTTCCGCATGGGTGCCTCCGCCGACGACGACCACGGCGGCGCCGCACAGCCGCAGCATACGGTCACCATCGCCAAGGGCTTTGCGATGGCGCGCAGTGCGGTGACCGTGGCGCAGTTCCGCGAGTTCGTGCGCGCCAGCAACTACGTGCCCGACTCGGTCAAGCTGGGCGGCGCCAGCGTGTACGACGAGCGCAGCGGTGCCCTGCGCGATGACAGCTCGGCCACCTGGCAGGACGACTACGCCGGCCGCAAGGCCGACGACAACCTGCCGGTGGTGAACGTCTCCTGGAACGACGCCAAGGCGTATGCCGACTGGCTCAGCCAGCGCACCGGCAGAACCTATCGGCTGCCCAGCGAGGCCGAATTCGAGTACGCCCTGCGCGGCGGCACCAGCAGCCGCTACTGGTGGGGCGACGACGCGCCGAAGCACGTGGTGGAGAACCTGACCGGTTCCGGGGACCGCTCGCGCAGCAGCCGCCGCTGGAGCCATGCTTTTCGCAACTACCGTGACGGCTACTGGGGCCCGGCGCCGGTGATGAGCTTCGCCGCCAACCCGTTCGGCCTGTACGACATCAACGGCAACGTCTCGGAGTGGGCGCTGGACTGTTGGCACGACAACTACATCCGCGCACCAGACGACGGCAGTGCCTGGGTCAACCCCGGCTGCCGCTCCCACGTGGTGCGCGGCGGCTCATGGGGTAGCTCGCCGGAGCAGGTGGACTCGGCCTACCGCCAGGGCGCCGACGTCGAACTGCGCAGCGGCCGCGTGGGGTTCCGCGTGGTGCGCGAGCTGTAAGAGCCTGTTCGAGGTCTCCAAGCATGAAAAACCCCGCGCGGGGCGGGGTTCTTCGATACCTGGTACCGGTGAGAGGACTCGAACCTCCACTGTGTCACCACAAGCGGATTTTGAGTCCGCCGCGTCTACCATTCCGCCACACCGGCATGTGCGAGCGGGCAATTATGCCGGGTTCAGTGCACGCGGTCGAGGCCCAGCTGGCGTACGTTGCGGCCGTACCAGCGGTCCTCCGGCAGCGGCTGGAACACCGAGCAGCGGGTCATCGGGCCGGAGTAGACGTGCAGGCTGACGGTGACCGCGCTGTCGCTGGGGTTGCGGATGCTGTGGTACTCGTGCGGCGGGATCAGGCTGCCGGCCGAGCCGGCGCCGGCCTGGATCGAGCCGACCGGCTGGAAGCAGTAGCGCTGCGCATCGTGCTCGATCAGCTCGTACTGCACGATCTCCAGCGCGCCGTTCCACACGCCCTCGACGCACCACATGCCGTCGTGGTCGTGGATCGGCGTGCCCTGGCCCGGGCCCCAGGTCATCGCTACCACGCAGTAGCCGTGTTCCTCGCTGCAGTACAGCTCGCGGCGGGCGTAGTGGTCGGCGTTCGCCTCGAACACGCACTCGGGCAGGGTGACCGCGTTGTCACGGATCAGCTTGCACAGGCTGTGGCGCAGGCTGTCGGTGAGCTCGTGGGTGGTCGGCTTGATCACGGCGGCGTCGATGGCGTCGATCAGGAGGCGGCTACCGGGGAAATCCAGGGTGAGCATGACGGTCTCGGTCCGGTGCGTGAGGGTGGATAGTATCAGCGCAGGGATCAGCAGGCCGGCAGCCGGTTCAGGAAGCCGCCGATGGCGCGGCTGTAGTTGTCGATGTCGACCAGGAAGGCGTCGTGGCCCTGCGGCGAATCCAGCGCCACGAACTCCACCCTGGCGCCGGCCGCTTCCAGCCCCTCGGCGATCTGCTCCTGCTGCTGCAGCGGGAACAGGATGTCGGTGCTGACGCCGATCACCATGGCCTGTTCGATGCAGATGCGCTTGAGTCCTTCCAGTACGCTGCCGCGGCCGTACTCGGCGACGTCGAACCAGTCGCTGGCGCGCGACAGGTACAGGTAGCTGTTCGGGTCGAAGTGGCGCACGAAGCGGCGGGCATGGCCCTCCAGGTAGGACTCGACCTGGAATTCGCGGCCGAACGGCTCGTCCTCGCGCTGCTCGGGGTCGAGCCGGATGCGCGCGAAGCGGCCGTTCCATTCCATCGCCGAGCGGTAGGTGATCACGCCGAGCTTGCGCGCGATGCTCATGCCGAGCTCGGGATAGCGGCCGCCTTCCTCCACATGGATGTCGTAGTTGCCGTCGTCGAACTGCGGGTCGAGCCGGATCGCCTCGCGCTGCAGCGAGCGGATTGCGATGGCGAACGGCTGCGCCTGCGGCGCGGTGTCCACGCTGATGTGCGCGCGTGCGCTGCCGGGGTGCAACAGCATGTAGGCCAGCGCGCTCATGCCGCCCATCGAGCAGCCGATCAGGCAGGCCAGCCGCGTGATGCCGAGGCTGGCGACCACGCCGTGCGCGGCGTTCGCCACGTCTTCCAGCGCAAGTTCGGGAAAGCTGAGGCGGTACGCTTCGCCGGTGGCCGGGTCGGTCGAGGCGGGACAGGTCGAACCCTTGTCGCTGCCCAGCGAATTCACGCAGATCACGAACCAGCGGGTGGTGTCGATGGCCTTGCCGGGGCCGGCCATGCCCTCCCACCAGCCCGGTGACGGGTCTTCTTCGCACGATGCCATGTGCGCGCTGGGCGACAGGCCGGTGAGCACCAGCACCGCGTTGTCGCGCGCCGCGTTCAGCGTGCCCCAGGTCTCGTAGGCGACGTGCGCGCCATGCAGGGCGCCACCACGCTTCATCGCAAACGGCGAAGGCAGGGCGAAATAGCGGCGCGCGTCGCCCATGGTCAGTGCACCTGGTCGATGCTGATCTTGACCGGCGCCTTGCTGTCCACCGCGACCACACCGGCGTCGCCTTCCAGGTCTCCGGGCTGGGCGGCCGGCTGGCTGCTGTGGCTGATCCGCGCGCCGACGAAGACGCGTTCGACCGAGGACAGCCGGTACGCCGGCGTCATCGCCATCGCGTCGGTGAGGGTGACGGTGACGGGCAGCTGCGCGGGGTCGAGTTTGGCCACGGCCAGCGGCATCGGCGGGCCGTTCTCGGCGCGGGCATAGACGAACAATGCGTCGCCGGGGGCAAGCTTGTCCTTCAGCGCGGGGGCCAGCGCCACCTGCACCTGCAGTGCGGCGCCTTGCTGGGTAGCAGCGGCGGCGCTCGACGACGCATCGGCCGGGGCGCCGCCGGCACGGGCGTCAGCCACGGCGATCTGCTCGGCGACCGCCTTGGCCACGTTCGAGCCCGGCTCCAGTTGCGGCTGCAGCAGGCGCCAGGTGGCGGCGGCCTCGCGGTAGGCGCCGCGCTGGAAATCGCCGATGCCGAGCAGCCACAGGCCGCGCTGGCTGTCCGGGTGCAGCTGCACGGCGCGCTTGAGCAGCTCCAGGCCCCGGCCTTCGATCGAGTGGTCGCTGCGCATCATGGAGTCGTTCTCGGCCCAGCCGACCATCGCCTCGGCGTCGTTCGGGGCTAGCCGCAGCACCTGGTCGAATGCGTCGCGCGCCTCGGCCGGCTGGCGCAGCATGCTGCTGGTCTGCGCCAGCAGCATCCAGCCCTGCAGGTCGTCCGGCTGCTGCTTGAGGTGCGCGCGCAGTTCGGTGAGCGCCTGCTGCATGCTGATCGGCGCAGCGGCCGCGGCGGTCGCCCCGTTCAGCGCGGCCGGCGTGCCCACCAGCAGATACAGCGCGCCGGTGCCCAGCGGCAGCACCAGCGCGATCAGCAGGGCGACGGCGAACACGCCGCGCGGCCGGCCCAGCTTGCGCCCCTGGCGCAGCAGCGGCAGCAACAGCACGGCCAGCGCCACCGCAACCATCACGGCGGCGGCAATCACGAAAGCGGTCTTCACCAGTCGTCCCCGTTGTCGATCGGCCGATCGTCGGCCGCGGTCGCCGTGCCGGCGGTGGCGCCGGCACGGCTGCGTTTGCGGATCACCGCCAGTACCACGCCGGCGCCGCCGAGCAGGATCAGCAGCGGGCCGAACCAGAGCAGCCAGGTGCGCGAGCTCAGCGGCGGGTCGTACAGCACGAAGCTGGAGTAGCGCGCGACCAGGTACTGCTTGATCTGCTCGTCGCTCCTGCCCTGCTGCATCATCTGGAAGATCTGGTTGCGCAGGTCGCGCGCGATCGGCGCGTTGGAATCGGCCAGCGTCTCGTTCTGGCACATCGGGCAGCGCAACTGGTGCGTGAGGTGCTGGAAGCGCAGCTCCTGCACATGATCCTTGAACGGCATCGGCTCGATCGCCTGGGCGTGGGCGAAGCCGGCGAACGCCAGCACGACCAGCAACAGCATGCGTAGGAGCCCGCTTGCGGGCGATGCCTTTGCTTTTGCGAATCCCGAATCCCAAATCCCGAATCCCGACTTCACGGCGCCTCCTTCAGCATCGCCGCGATCGCCGGCTTCAGCTCCTTCGCCATCACCTCGGGTGTCAGCGGGCCGATGTGCTTGTAGCGGATCACGCCCTTCGCGTCGATCAGGAAGCTTTCCGGCGCGCCGTACACGCCGAAGTCGATCGCGGTGTGGCCGGGTTCGTCGGCGATCAGCAGGTTATACGGGTTGCCGTGTTTCGCCAGCCAGCCCTTGGCGTCGTCGGGCGCATCCTTGTAGTTGTAGCCGACCAGCTCCACGCCCAGGGTCGGGCCCTCGGCGGTCAGGACCGGATGCTCCACGCCGCATTCGATGCACCAGCTGGCGAACACGTTGAGCAGGTAAGGCCGGCCCAGCAGGTCGGCCTTGCTGACCGTCTGCGCGGGCTCGTACAGCTTGGGCAGGTTGAACTCGGGCGCCGGCTTGTTCAGCAGCGGCGTCGGGATCGCGTTCGGGTCGTGCTGGGTGTTCCACCAGATGCCGAAGCCGAACAGGCCCACCAGCAGCATGAAGCCGATGAACGGCAGCAGCCGGCTCATGCGCGCGTCTCCTGCGGCAGCAGGCCGTCGGTCGCCGGGGCACCGACGGTGGCGCTGCGCTTGAGGCGGAAACGCTTGTCGGCGGCGCAGACCAGGCCGCCCAGCATCATCAACAGGCCACCGGCCCAGATCCAGCGGATGAACGGCTTGTAGTACAGCCGCAGTGCCCAGGCGCCCTCGATGTCGTTCGCGTCCATCGGCTCGCCCAGCGCCACGTACAGGTCGCGGGTAACGCCGGCGTCCACGGCGGATTCGGTCTGCACCTGGCCGCGCGGATAGGTGCGCTTCTGCGGGTGCATCACCGCGATCCGTTTCTCGCCGCGGGTCACGGTGACCGCGCCCTGGTCGGCGGTCCAGTTCGGCCCGGTGGTGTGGTGCACGCCGTCGAAGCGGAACTCGTAGCTGCCGATGCGCTGGCTCTCGCCCGGCGCCATGCGTACGTCGCGGGTCACGCTGAGCGACTCGGACAGCAGCACGCCGACCACGAACACGCCAACGCCCAGGTGCGCCATCAGCATGCCGGCCATCTCGGTCGGGTAGCGCCGGCCGCGCGGCATTTCACGCCAGCGCTTGTACGCATAGAGCAGCACGCCGACCACGACCCACACGCCGGCGGCCACGCCGACGATCGCCTTCAGGTTGCCGTCGACCAGGAAGGCCGCGATGATGGCGCAGGCCAGCGCGGCAATGGCCACGCGCAGCAGCAGGCTCTTGAGCGCCGACGCCTCGCCCTTGCCCCAGCGCAGGAACGGGCCGAACGGCAGCAACAGCACCACCGGCAGCATCAGCAGCGGGAACAGGAAGCCGAAGTAGGGCGGGCCGACCGAGATGCGGCCCAGGTTCATCGCGTCGCCGATCAGCGGGAACAGCGTGCCCAGCAGCACCATCGCCGCAGCCACCGCGAACATCAGGTTGCTGGTCAGCAGCGCGGTTTCGCGCGAGACCACCTGGAATGGCTTGCCGCCCAGCACCTTCGGCGCGCGCAGCGCGTACACCAGCAGCGAGCCGCCGACCACGATGGTCAGGAAGGCGAGGATGAACACGCCACGGCGCGGGTCGGAGGCGAACGCATGTACCGAGGTGAGCACGCCCGAGCGCACCAGGAAGGTGCCGAGCAGCGACAGCGAGAACGCGAAGATCGACAGCAGGATGGTCCAGGCGCGCAGCGAGCCGCGCTTTTCGGTCACCGCCTGCGCGTGGATCAGCGCCACGCCGACCAGCCACGGCATGAAACTGGCGTTCTCCACCGGGTCCCAGAACCACCAGCCGCCCCAGCCCAGCTCCGCGTAGGCCCACCAGCTGCCGGCGACGATGCCGCAGGTGAGGAAGGCCCAGGCCACGTTGGTCCACGGTCGCGCCCAGCGCACCCAGGCCTGCTCCAGCTCGCCGCCGAGCAGGGCGGCGATCGAGAACGCGAACGCCACCGAGAAGCCGACGTAGCCCATGTACAGCATCGGCGGATGGAAGGTCATGCCCGGGTCCTGCAGCACCGGGTTCAGGTCCGCGCCGTCGCCCGGCATCGGCAGCAGCCGGCCGAACGGGTTGGAAGTGAAGATGATGAAGGCGAGGAAGCCCACCGCGATCAGTCCCATCACGGCGAGTACGCGCGAGGCGAACACCTCGGGCAGCTTCTGGCTGAACGCGGCCAGCGCCACCGTCCACAAGTTGAGGATCAGGATCCACAGCAGCAGCGAACCCTCGTGCGCGCCCCATACCGCGGCGATGCGGTAGTACCACGGCAGCGCCAGATTCGAGTTGTCGGCCACGTACTGCACCGAGAAGTCGAAGTGCAGGAACGCCCAGGCCAGGATGCCGAATGCCATGGCGACGAACACCGCCTGGCCGGCCGCCGCCGGGCGCGCCACCGCCATCAGCGCGCGGTTGCCGCGCCACGCGCCGATCAAGGGCAGGATGCTCTGCGCCAGTGCCAGCAGCAGGGCGAGGATCAACGCGAGTTGGCCGAGTTCGGGGGTCATGGTTGGGTGCCGGGATTCGGGATACGGGATTCGGGATTCGTCAGAAGCATGGCGTCATGTGCGACGGCGCGGTAGGGAAGGGGCGGCCTGAGGAGTTCCGATGCCCTATTTCCGATTCTCGATTCCCTTCTGTCCATGCGCCTTCGCCATGGCGTCCTTGAGTTCCTTCGGCATGTAGGTCTCGTCATGCTTGGCCAGCACTTCGGTGGCGACGAAGCGGGCGCCGTCCATGTGGCCGGTGGCGATCACCGACTGGTTGTCGCGGAACAGGTCGGGCAGGATGCCGGTGTACTCCACCGGCATCGTGCCGCCGGCGTCGACCACGGTGAAGGTGACCTTGAGCGAATCGCTGGAGCGCTGGATCGAGCCGGCCTTGACCATGCCGCCGAGCCGGAACGTGTTGTAGCTGGCCGCCTCGCCCGACTGCACCTGGCTCGGGGTGAGCAGGTAGTTCATGTTGTTCTGCAACGCCAGCACGACCAGCACGGCCGCGACGGCCGCCGCGGCGAGGATGGCCAGCACGATAGTGAGTCGGCGCTTGCGGGTGGGGTTCATGGGCATGGTGGTCGATCGCCCCGCTCAGGGAGATGGTGGAGTGGAAAGGGGTTTGCGTTCCTGTCGCGCGCTCTGACGCGCCAGGCGGACACGAAGTTCCGCCAGCACGCGGCGGCGACGCAGGCGCGGCGCCAGGGTGTCGGCGAGCAGCACGGCGAAGAACAGCGCGTAGGCCGGCCACACGTAGGCGGCGTAACCGCCCATCGCTAGAAGGTGCTGCAGGGCGTTCATCGACGGGCCTCGTCTTCGGCGATCTTGCGCACCCAGTCCTTGCCGCCTTCCAGCGCCAGCAGGTCGGTGCGTGCGCGACTGAACAGGCTGGCGAGGTAGTAGAACTTGGTCGCCAGGGTTATGGTCAGCATCGGCCACAGCATGTCCGCGGAGATCTTCGACTGGCCGAACAGATTGACCGTGCTGCCCTGGTGCAGGGTATTCCACCAGTTCACCGAGAAATGCACGATCGGCACGTTGATGATGCCGATGATGGCCAAGAAAGCGGCGGCGCGCGCGCCCTGGCGGCGATCCTCGAACGCGTGGTACAGCCCGATCACGCCCAGGAACAGGAACAGCAGCACCAGCTCGGAAGTGAGCCGCGCGTCCCAGGTCCACCAGGTGCCCCACATCGGCTTGCCCCACAGCGAGCCGGTGACCAGGGTGATGAAGGTGAACGCTGCGCCGATCGGCGCCGACTCCATCGCCACCACCTCGGCCAGCTTGATCCGCCACACCAGCGCGATGAACGAGGCCACGCCCATCACCCCGTAGATGAACATGCTCATCCACGCGCTGGGCACGTGGATGAAGATGATCCGGTAGGCATCGCCCTGCTGGTAGTCGGTCGGCGCCAGCACCAGCCCGCCATACAGCCCGATCGCGCCGAGCAGCAGCGCCAACGCCATCGCCCACGGCTGCAGCGCGCCGGCGAAGCGGTAGAACGTCGGCGGCGAGCCGAGCTTGTGCAACCAGAGCGGAATCCAGTCAGACATAAACGTTATGCGTCCAGGGCAATGCGAAGGGCCGCTGCGCAGGCCAGTGGCGCCAGCACCACGACCAGCACCAGCGCGGCCGCGAGCCAGGCGACCGGCGCGAACCACGGCAAGCCCTGCTGGGCGGCAGCCACGGCGCCGGCGGCGAAGATCACGGTTGGCACGCAGAGCGGCAGCAACATCAAGGCGAGCAGCATACCAGAGCGCCGGGTGCCGGCCGTCAGCGCCACCAGTACTGCGCCGAGCAGGCTGAGCAGCGGCGTGGCCAGCGCCAGCGCCAGCAGCAGCACCGGGATCACCGCGCCGGGCAGGTGCAGCATCGCGGCCATCAGCGGTGCGATCACGATCAGCGGCAGCGCGGTGGCGAGCCAGTGGGCGAGGATCTTCATGCCCAGCAGCAGCGCCAGCGGCTGCGGCGCCAGCACCAGCTGTTCCAGCGAGCCATCCTCGATGTCGCTGGCGAACATCGCGTCCAGTGCCAGCAGCATCGCCAGCAGCACGGTGACCAGCACCACGCCGCCGGCGATCCGCTGCAGCAGGGTGTCCTCCGGCCCCAGCGCGAACGGGAACAGCATGGTCACGATCAGCGCGTACAGCACCGGCATGGCGATGTCGCCGCGCCGGCGCCAGGCGAGCGTGAGGTCGCGCCGCAGCATGGCGGCGCAGGCGCTGGCGAGGCTGGGGCGGTTCATGGCTGTACTCCTCCCCCTGCTTGTCCCGAAGGAAGTCCCTTTGGGGCAAACAGGGGAGGGCGTCCACGCATGGAATTCCCGGCGTTAATCATGCATGCGGATCCGTCGCGGTTCGCCGCCGTGGAAGCTCACCGTGCCGTGGCTGGTGACCATCGCCGCGCCACCGGTGTCGGTGTGGCTTTCCAGTAATTCGTTCACCAGCGCGATGCCGATGCGGTCAAGGTTTGCGTACGGCTCGTCGAGCAGCCACAGGCTGGCCGGCAGCAGCAGCAGGCGCGCCAGTGCGGCGCGCTTCTTCTGGCCGGCGGACAGCCGGCGCACCGGTTCGTCCTCGTAGCCGCGCAGGCCGATTCGCGCCAGTACCGAGGCCGCGCTGGTCCCATCATCGCGCACCCCGTGCAGGCCGGCGGCGATGCGCAGGTTTTCCCGTGGGCTGAGATCGGCCTTGAGGCCGAGCTGGTGGCCGAGGAACAGGATCTCGCCGGCGCAGCGGTCGCGCTGCATCGGCTCGCCGTGCCAGTGCAGCTCGCCGGCGGTGATGTGCAGCAACCCCGCCAGCATGCGCAGCAGGGTGGTCTTGCCGCTGCCGTTGTCGCCTTCGACCAGGGCCAGCTCGCCCGCATGCAGACGGAAATCCAGCGGTGCGAACACCGGCTCATCCTGGCGAAAGAAACTCAAGGCCCGTGCTTCGAGCAGGGGCAGGGCGGTATCGGCGGCGGTCATCACCTTGATTGTCCGCAATGCCGATGGCGCTTGTCCATGCGGCGCGCTGCCGCTGTGCGGGTCAGTCCAGCAGCCGCAGCAGGGCGGCGCCACTGGCTTCGCCATGCACGTAGGCCAATTGCCCATGGGCGCGGGCCAGCCGGTCCAGGGTGCGGGCGTCCGCCCCGATGGCGAACAGGCTGGGTTCACTCCAGCCGGAGGTGCCCACCCCGATGGCCGGGCGGACGTCGACGCCGGGCTGCTCCTGCAGCGCGGCCAGCAGTTCGCGCTGGGCGACGAGGTTCTCCGCCGGCGGGCGTCGGCGCGCCTGCGGATTCCATGCCGTGATGAAAGCCCACGGGCGCGAACCGACCGCGTCAGCGAGTTGGGCCGGCAACGGCAGGTCTACGCGGATCGTCGCCCACGTCACGGCGTCCAGGCAGACGTGGTAGGCGGTGGCGCGGAACGCCTCGAGCAGGGCCTCATCCATGGCGCAGTCTCGGCAGCGGTTCCAGTTTCGCCTGGAACAGCCGCCCCGCGGCGTCGAGGTCGACGGCCGCCGCGTTCGGCGTATCGCGCAGCAGCTGTTCCAGCAAGCGGTCCTGCGCACGGCCGCGTTCGAGCGCGTAGGCGTAGGGCACATGGGTGAAGGTCACCAGCCGGTAGCGCGCCATGTAATGGCCCGGAATGCGCGCGGCCAGCGCGCTGCCCAGTTCGCGCTTGGCCAGGTAGCGCGGGTCGGCCACCGAGTCGCGCATCTCCACGTAGTTCTCCAGCGCCATCGCGGCGATCGCGTCGGCGTTCGGCTGGCGCACGCGCTGGAATTCGGCGAACACCCCGGCGCTGTCGTCCGGCGCCGCGGCCAGCAGGTCGGCCAGCACCACGGTGTCCTCGAAGCCGCAGTTCATGCCCTGGCCGTGGAACGGCACGATCGCGTGCGCGGCGTCGCCGATCAGCAGCGCGCGGCCGTCCAAGTGCCAGCGTTCGAGGTACAGCGTGGACAGCGTGCCCACTGGATGGCTGTCGAAATCCTCGTCGAAGCGCGGGATCAGCGGCAGCAGGTCGGGGAAGTCGGTGGCGAAGAAGGTGCGCGCTGCCGCGATGTCAGGCAACGCCGCGAAGCTCGGCGCGGCGCCCTGCGCCGGCAGGAACAGGGTGACGGTGAAGCTGCCTTCGGCATTCGGCAGCGCGATGCACATGTAGCCGCCACGCGGCCAGATGTGCAGCGCGTGCGGCTCCAGCGCGAACTGCTCGCGGCCGCTGCCCTGCTGCTGCAGCGCCGCCGGCAACTCGCCGGCCGGCGGGATCTCCAGCTCCTTGTAGCCGTGGCCGAGCGATTCGATGCGTTCGCCCAGCGGCGCATGTGCGTTCATCGCCGCGCGCAGCGCGGAGCCGGCGCCGTCGGCGCCGATCAGCAGGCCAGCGTCCCGTTCGCGTTCCGTGCCAGCTTCGTCGGCGAGCCGGATGCGCTGCTGCCCGAAATCGGCGCCGGTCAGCGACTGGCCGAAGTGGAAGCGCACGCCGGCGGTCTCGGCCGCGTCCAGCAGCAGCATGTTCAGCGCGCCGCGCGAGACCGACCAGATCACCTCGCTGTCGTCCACGCCGTAGCGCTGCAGCGCGCTGCGGCCGTCGCGGTCGTGCACCATGCGCCCGCGCATCATCACCGCCCGCTGCAGCACGTCGTCGGCCAACCCCGCCGTACGCAGCGCCTGCAGGCCGCGCTCGGCCAGCGCCAGGTTGATCGAGCGGCCGCCGCCCATGGATGGGCCAGTGCTGCGGGCGCAGGCGACGGCAGGGATGCCGGAGGTAGAGCGATGTCGGGAGCGATTGCCGAATGCGCTGGAGCAGCCGCCCAGAAAGCCTGCGCGCCGCGGATCGGGCCGTTTCTCGAACACCTCGACCGCGAAACCGCGCCGCGCCAGCTGCTGCGCCAGCAGGGTGCCGACCAGGCCGCCGCCGATGAGGGTGATGGGTTGCTGCGCCATGCTGCGATCCGTAGAAGGAGTCCGCACACTGTTCCGCAAGCGCCGCGGGACTGCAATCCCGGGCAGGCCGTTCCGTGTCAAAGGAGCGCCATGGGGAGTGGGCTGCGCCGGGCGGATCCCGCATGGAGGCTGCAGCAAAAGAGAAGGGCCGGCCCAGGTGGGCCGGCCCTTGGGTCACGCACTTGCGGGCTGCTTACTTGCAGGTCACGCCGACGGCATTGAACGCCGCCGTCACGTCGCTGCGGGTGTAGGCGTAGTCGACTGCCGCGGTTTCCACGCCGCAGGCACCGGAGTTGAACGTGGAGGTGGCCGTCCAGTACATCGCATTGGCGCGCGCAAACACCTCGAAGGCTTTTTTCGTATTCCAGTTGGTGGTCTTCGCCAGCGTGCAGAACGCCTTGTTGTAGACGCCGCTGGAATAATGCACGTCCATGGAGCTGGTGAAGTTGGCGGCGTTGTCGATCGAGCGGCCGTCCTGGGTCGGCGTGCACATCCAGCGCAGCGCGGTGCCGGTCTTCATGATGTCGGCGCCGACCAGCCAGTCGTTGCCGCCGCGGTCATAGAACTCGGCCGCTTCGCCGGCCATGTCCGAGAACGCCTCGTTGATGCCGCCGGACTGGCCGGAGTACTGCAGGTTGGAGTGCTGCTCGGTGAAGCCGTGGCTGACTTCATGGCTGGTCACGTCCAGCGAGGTCAGCGGATAGAAGTAGCTGGCGCCGTCACCGAAGTTCATCGACGAGCCGTTCCAGAACGCGTTCTCGTAGTTGCGGCCGTAATGCACGTTCATCACCAGCGAGAAGGTCAGCGGCGGCGCGCCGAGCCAGGTGTTGTACATGTCGTGCACGACGCCGCCGAAATGGTGCGCATCGTTGATCGGCGAATAGGCGCCGTTCACGCCGTCGCCGCTGCTGTTCGGGCAGATGAAGCTCCACAACGTACCCGTGCGCGTGCTGCCGGCCATGTTGTTGGTCTTCACGTTCGTGTTCTGCATGTAGCAGGTGGAACCGGACTGGGTGACCGCGAGCGAGGCGTAGTTGGTGCCGTAGAAATACTGGCCGGTCTTCAGGTTGCCGCCGGCGCCGGTGGCGAGCGCGGGCGTGCCGGTGACGGTGCCGCCGCCCGGCTTGCCCTTGGTGGTGAGGCCTTCCCAGGCCTGGATCACTTCGCCGGTGTTGGCGTCGATGATCGCCATCGGGCGCGTCGGGCCGTTGCCGCGGTCGACGAAGAACGAGCTGAGGTAGGCAAGGCGGGCGCGGTTGCCCTCGGCATAGACGTACAGATCGTTCTTCGCGTTCTGGATGTCGCTGTCCTGGATGCCGTTGACGCCGATGCCAAGCGGCAGCAGGCCGGCGTGTTCGCGCAGCAGGGCGGTGGCGCGGGCACCATTGATGGCGGGGGCGACCGACGCGACGTCGTGGCTGATACCGCGAGAAATTTCGCCGCTGACGCCGAGCACGCTGCCGCTGCCGTCGCGTTCCACCACGACCTGGCGGCCGTACACGGGTACGCCGCGGAAAGTCTGTTGCTCGCGGGTCTTGAAGGTCCCGTGGGCGGTCCGCGCCTGCAGGCGCGGCGACAACGAGGCGTCGGCTTCCAGGCCGATGCGGCTGGCCAAGGCGGCAGGCGCGATCTGGCCCATGGATTGGGCCTGGACGCGGGTATGCGTGGCGGCGCCGGCGTCGGACATGGCGGCCAGGCCGAAGGCGCCCAGCAGCGCCGCGGCGAGTGGTTTGTGCATCATCTGTGTTTCCCCTCCTCATGATTGGAAAGACGCACCCGCTGGGTGCGTCTTGCGGTCCGGTATGCGAGAAGTCCCCCCAGGACGGCAACCGGATCGCAGGAAATTACGGCCAAGGCCGGTCCGCGTCAATGCAGCCGGTCGACGTTGGCGGCGGCCGGCGGCGTGGCGGCGCGGGTTCCGACCGGCCGGCTCAGAAGCTCATGAAGTAGCCGCCGTTCACCGGCAGGTTGGCGCCGGTGATGTAGCCGGCGTCGTCGGCGGCGAGGAAGGCCACGGCGCGGGCGATGTCGGCGGGCGAGCCGAGGCGGCCGACCGGAATGGCGGCAATGATCTGCGCGCGGATCTCGTCCGGTACCGCGGCCACCATCGGGGTGTCGCAGTAGCCGGGCGAGACGGTGTTGACGGTGACGCCCTTGCGCGCGGTCTCGCGCGCCAGCGCCATGCTGAAGCCGTGTACGCCGGCCTTGGCGGCGGAATAGTTGGTCTGGCCGAACTGGCCGGTCTGGCCATTCACCGAGCTGATGTTGACGATGCGGCCGAAGCCGCGCGCGGTCATGCCCTCGACCACTTGGCGGCACATGTTGAACACGCCGTCCAGGTTCACCTGCAGCAGCTCGTGCCACTGCTGCGGGGTCATCTTGCGCAGACTGGCGTCGCGGGTGATGCCGGCGGCGTTGACCAGGATGTCGATGCCGCCGTGCTGCTGTTCGACCCGTTCGACCAGTTGTCGGCAGCCGTCGAAGTCGCTGACGTCGACCGGCTCGAACGCGATGGCGCCGCCGAAGTCGGCGAGCTCATCGTGGAACGCGGCCACGCGCTCCGCGCGCGAAGCCAGGTCCAGCGCGATCACCTTGCGCCCGGCGCGGGCCAGCTGACGGCAGATTTCCGTGCCGAGGCCGCCGATGCCGCCGGTGACCAGGGCGAGGCGTGAAGAAGGGTTGGTGCGAGTCATGTTCGGGGTCATCGGTGTGCCATGCCGCATGGCAGCACGTGCTGTGCTGCAGCGACCAGAATGGGGTGCAAACGAACGGCGCGCCGAAGCGCGCCGTGGGAGTCAGGTGCCTCAGCCGGATTTCTTGCCGCTGCGGCTGGGCGCCGCCGGGGTGGGCATGACCTTGGCGGCGGTGTCCATCAGCCCCCGCTGCAGCGCCTGGAATGCGGCGAGGTTGCGTTCGGTGAGATCGTTCAGCGTGTTCCAGGGGGTTTGCCCCATCAGGCTGTTGAGCTGGCTGCGGAACTGGTTCTGCTGGTCGAGGAAGACCTGCAGGCTGCGCTCCAGGTAGGGGCCCATGAAGCCCTGCAGCGAGTCGCCGTAGAAGCGGATGATCTGGCTGAGCAGCTGCGGCGACAGCATCGGCTGCCCCTTGTCCTCATGCTCGGAGATGATCTGCAACAGCACCGAACGGGTCAGGTCCTCGCCGGTCTTGGCGTCGCGGACCTCGAAGTCCTCGTTGTCCAGGACCAGCTGGCGGACCTCTTCCAGCGTGATGTAGCTGGAGATCTCCGTGTCGTAGAGACGCCGGTTTGGATACTTCTTGATGGTGCGCTTTGCTTGTGCCATGCGGCGCACGCTAGCAGAAGATATTGCGCCGCACCAGCCAGTGGCGGATTTTCATGCTGCGGCCATCGGCCGCAGCATTTCCAGAGCAGGCTGTTCAATGACCGACCGCGCCGCCGGTGCTGCCGAACGGCGGTTTGGCGAACCACAGCAGCGGGATCAGCAGCATGAACAGGATCGCGCTGGCCCAGAACACGTCGTTCACCGCCAGGGTCAGCGCCTCGCGCGTCAGCAGCCGATCGATCAGGCCCAGGCTCTGGGTGTGCGACAGCCCGCCGTGCGTCAGCTGACCGAGGAACCCGGTGGTGGCCGGGTGGCCCGGGCTGACGTACTCGGTGAGGCTGGCGTGGTGCGAGTCGCCGCGGTGCTGCCACAGCGTCACCATGACCGCGGTGGACACGCTGGAGCCGATCGTGCGGCAGAAGTTGGCCAGGCCGGTGGCGCTGGCGATCTGCTCCATCGGCAGGCCGGACAGATAGACCTGGTTCAGCGGGATGAAGAAGCACGGGATCGCCAGACCCATCACAAAGCGTGGCACCACCAGGGCGGCGAACGAGGCCGAGCTGTCGAAGGTGGAGAACCAGTAGGAGGTGCCGGCGAACACCAGGAACGAAAACGTCACCACTGCGCGCAGGTCCAGCCGGTGCATGTTCTTGCCCAGCACCGGCGCGATCAGGAACGCCAGCACGCCGACCGGCGCGGTGGCCAGGCCGGCCCAGGTGGCGGTGTAGCCCAGGGTGATCTGCAGCCACAGCGGGAACACCACGTTGATGCCGAAGAACGCGAACATGCCCAGCGACAGGCTGACCACGCCCACCGTGAAATTGCGTTGCCGGAACAGCGACAGGTCGACCACCGGGTGCTTCGCGTGCAGCTCCCACACGATCAGGAAGGTGATGCAGACCAGCGCGGTGAGGCCCAGCACCAGGATCATCGGCGAGGCGAACCAGTCGTGGTCATTGCCGTTGTCCAGCATGAACTGCAGCGCGCCCACACCGACCACCAGCAGGGCCAGGCCGATCATGTCGATCGGTGCCTTGTAGGTCTTCGTTTCGCGCTTGCGCAGCAAACCCCAGGTGACCACGGCCGCCGCCAGCCCGACCGGCAGGTTGATGAAGAAGATCCACGGCCAGGAGAAGTTGTCGGTTAGCCAGCCGCCCAGGATCGGGCCGAAGATCGGCGCCACCACCACGGTCATCGCCCACAGCGCCAGCGCGATGCCCTGCTTTTCCTTCGGATAGTTCGACAGCAGCAGGGTCAGCGACAGCGCCACCATTGGGCCGGAGCCGGCGCCCTGCAGCAGGCGGCCGATCACCAGCACCGGCATGCTGGTGGCCAGGCCGCACAGCATCGAGAAGATCACGAACAGCAGCACCGAGCCGACGAAGGTCTTCACCTCGCCGAAGCGGCGCGCCAGCCAGCCGGTCAGCGGCTGCATGATCGCGCTGGCCAGCGCGTAGGAGCTGATCGTCCAGGTGCCTTCGCTGGGGCTCACGCCAAGGCTGCCGGCGATGTGCGGCACGGAGACGTTGACGATCGTCATGTCCAGCACCTCCATGAAGGTGCTGAACGCAACGGCGATGGTGAGCAGCGCCAGTGGACCGCCATGCAGCGGCTGCAGCGGGGCGTCGGGTGCGGCGTCGTTCGGCGTGGCGGCCATGCTGAGGCTCAGTTCGCGGCGGTGCTGCGGGGCAGGTTGGCGCGGATGATCTGCTCCGCTTCCGCGTCGGCCTGGCTGGCCATCTGGTCGTAGACCTTGGTCTGCGCCACCGGCTGCTGCGTCGGCGCGCTGGCCAGTACGCTGCCCTGGTCATGGCGGATGTCGACGGTGACGTCGGTGGACAGGCCGATGCGCAGCGGATGCTGGTCCAGTTCCTGGTTGTCCAGCGCGATGCGCACCGGCACGCGCTGGACCACCTTGATCCAGTTGCCGGTGGCGTTCTGCGCCGGCAGCAGCGAGAACACGCTGCCGGTGCCGGCACCCAGGCCGACCACCTTGCCGTGGTAGACGGCATCGCTGCCGTACAGGTCGGAGACGACCTTCGCCGGCTGGCCGATGCGGATGTGGCGCAGCTGGCCTTCCTTGAAGTTGGCGTCGATCCACAGGTCGTGCAGCGGCACCACGGTCATCAGCTGCTGGCCCGGCTGCACGCTGTTGCCCAGCTGCACGCTGCGCTCGGCCACGTAGCCGGACACCGGTGCGTAGATCGCGTTGCGCTGCGCGGCGACCCAGGCGGCGCGGAAATTCGCGCGGGCCTGCAGCACCACCGGGTTCTGCGCCACGTCGGTACCCTCGATCGCGGCGTGCGCCGCGGCGGACTGCGCCTCGGCGGCGTTCACCGCCGCGTTCGCCTGCTCCACGCCGTCGCGCAGATGCTGCACGATCTCCGGCGATTCGGCCTGGGCGGCGATCAACGGCAGGCGGCGCTGCAGGTCCGCCTCGGCCTTCTTCAGGTCGAGCTTCGCGGCAACCACCTGGGCGTCGGCACTGCTCGCCGAGCTGGTCTGCTGGCGCACGCCGCGCACGGCCTGGGCCAGTGTGCTGCGCGCCTGCGCCAGGCGGGTGTCGGCATCGGTGCTGTCCAGTTTCACCAGCACCTGGCCGGCCTCGACGCGCTGAGTGTCGTCGGCGAGGATCGCCACCACGGTGCCTGGCACCTGGGCCGAGATCGCCACCTGGTTGCCGCCGACGTAGGCGTTGTCGGTCTTCTCGCGGGTGGAGAACACGAAGAACCACAGCAGGAACCAGCCCAGCGCGGCGAGCACGAAGATGCCGGTCACCACCAGCAACGAGCGGCGGCGCTTGGCCGGGTCCTTCGCGGCCATGCCGCTGTCGTTGGCCTCGGCGGAGGACTTGGCGGATTCAGTGGCGCTCATGGTGGGCGGCTCCGGCGGTAACGGAAGAGGGGGTGGCGGCATCGTCGGTGCTGCGGTAGCCGCCGCCGAGCGCCTTGATCAGGGCCAGGTCGGTGCTCACCGCCTGCGCCTGCAACTGGGTGGCGGCGTCGCGTTGCAGCAGCAGCGCGGCTTGCGCGCCGAGGCTCTCGCGCAGGTCGCGCACGCCCTGACGGGCCCGCGCCTGTGCGTTCGCCAGCAGACGCTGGTCGGCGTCCAGCTGAGCCTGCTGTTCGCGCTGGCGCGCGGCAAGCTGTTCGGCGCCCAGCGCCTGCGTGGCTACCTCGCGCGCGGCGGCCAGCACGGTGCTGTCGTACTGCGCCACGGCGGCGTCGAGCTGGGCCTTGCTCACGCCGTAGTTCGCCTCGAGCGCACCGCCAGTGAAGATCGGCAGATGCAGCGCCGGGGTCAGCTCGAAGGCGCGGCTGCCGGCGGTGAGCAGCTTGCCCATGTCGATGCTGGACAGACCGGCCAGAGCGGTGATGCTGATGTCGGGAAAGAACTCGGCGCGCGCGGCGTCGGTCTGCTTCAGCGTTGCCTCGACCTGCCAGCGGCTGGCGGCGATGTCGGGGCGGCGCGCGATCAGGTCCAGCCCGCCGTTCGCCGGCACGCCGCGCTCGATCGTCGGCAGCGGCCGCGGCTGCAGCTCGGGCAATTCGGCCGGCGCCACGCCGAGCAGCGAGGCCAGTGCGGCGCGGCGGATCTGCGCCGAGCCGTCGAGCGCCACGCGTATCTCGCGCACCGCGGCCAGCTGGGCCTGGGCCTTCTGTGCTTCATCGGGCAGGTCCACGCCCTGGTGCACGCGCAGCTCGGCGATATCGGCGAACTGCTGTTGCGTGGCCAGCAACCGGTCGGCCAGCTGCAGCCGCGCCTGGTCGGCCTGCCAGCCGAAGTAGGTATCGGCGATGGCGTACTGGATCGCCAGCGCGGCGGCGCTGTGCTGCGCTTCGGCGGCGCGCGCCTGGTCCAGTACGGCTTCCATCGTCGCGCGCTTCTTGCCCCACCAGTCGAAGTCGTACCGCAGCTGCACGCCGAGGTCGGCCTGGTTGTACCAGCTGAAGCCGAGGAACTGGCTCGGGATCAGGCCGTGATCGCTCAGCCGCTCGCGCGTCACCTGCGCGCTGCCGTTGACCGTGAGCCCGAGCTGCGCGGCGGCCAGCTTCGCCGACTGCTCGGCGTTGCGCACGCGGCTCTGCGCCAGCGCCAGGTCCGGTGATTCCCGCATGGCGCGCTCGATCAGCGCGTCCAGCTGCGGGTCGTCGTACTGGCGCCACCATTGGGCGGCCGGCCAGCCGGCGCGGGTGGGAGCCTGCAGGCCGGCCAGCGGCACATCGTCGCGCAGCACGGGCTGGCCGAGCCTGGCAGGCGCGGCGGCGCAGCCGGCCAGCGCCAGCGCCAGCGCGGCGGCCAGCACCGCGCGACCGCGGAGCGGGGCGTGATTCATCGGGGTTTCCTTCATGGGAGGCGGCTCTCGCCCAGTTGGCCAAGATTGCCGGCCAGCTTGCGCAGCAACCGATCAAGATGGCGTTTGTCGGTATCGCTGAAGCCGGCAAACATGATGGCGATGCGGGGAAACATCGGCGGCAGCATCTTCTGCACGAAACGCCGCCCGGCCGGGGCAATGCGGATCAGCACGCGGCGGCGATCCTCCTCGCTGACGCCACGGGTGATCAGCCGGCGCTTGACCAGCGCGTTCGCGATGCGGGTCATGTTGGTGGCGCCCTGCGAGGTGTACTCGCACAGCTCGCCCGGCGTGGAGCTGCCGTCCGGGCGGCTGTACAGGATCATCAGGGTCAGGAACTCGCTATGGTTGAGCTTGTGCGGCTTCAGCTTGAACTCGAGCTCTTCCTCGATGTGGTTGCCCAGCATCAGCATCAGCCGGCACAGCCGCGCTTCGCTGGCCGGCATTTGCGGGATGATCCGGCTGATCCGGCCGATGCCTTCGTCCATCAGCGCGATGCAGTTTGTCAGACGCGCCATTTCACTGACTCATATTTCACCAGTGAAATAAAAACTAGCAAACCTGGGCTGTCGCTGGCAAGTGACGGATGGCCTATGCGTCGGAGCTTGAGAAGAAAACCACCTCCTGTGGTTTTCTTCTTGTCGCAAGTCCGTTGCACGCCCGGACTCGCTCGCATGAAACAGTCACTGGCGTGACTGTTTCATGTCCGGCCATCGATGGCCGGTCTGAGAGGTCGAAAAATCCGCAAGCTCTCAGCCGAGCCCGAACAGGCGACGGGCGTTGGCGCTGGTGGTGGCGGCGATCTCCGCTTCCGGCGCATCGCGCAGCGTCGCGATGCAGCGCAGGACTTCGATCACATGGGCCGGTTCGTTGCGCCCGCCGCGGTGGGTAGCGTCCGGCTGGTCCGGGGCGTCGCTCTCCAGCAGCAGGAATTCGATCGGCATGCGCGCCACGATCCGGCGCAGGCGCTGCGCTCGCTCGTAGGTCACCGGGCCGCCGATGCCGAGCTGAAAGCCCAGCTCCCACAACTGGTGCGCCTGCTGCTCGCTGCCGGAGAAGCTGTGCACCACGCCGCGCCGGTTGCCGCTGCGGCGCAGGGTTAGGATGACTTCCTCCAGCGCACCGCGGGCATGCACGATCACCGGCAGGTCATGCTCGCGGGCCAATTGCAGCTGGCGCGAGAAGCAGTGTCGCTGCAGCTCGCGGTCGGGAGTGTCCAGGTGGAAGTCCAGGCCGATCTCGCCGACCGCCATCGGACGGTTTTCGTTCAGCCAGGCGGCCAGCGCATCGACCTGTTCCGGCGCGTGCGCGGTCAGGAACAGCGGATGCAGCCCGTAGGCGGGGTAGGCACCGGCGTGGCGGGCGCAGAGCTGGCGGATCCGCGGCCAGCTTGGGGCGTCGACGGCGGGCACCACCAGCGTGTCGACGCCGTTGCGGCGGGCGCGTTCGACGACCGCCTCGCGGTCGCCGGCGAACGCCTCGTCGTCGAGGTGCACGTGGCTGTCGACGAGCGGGTACGGGTTGCGTTTTTCGTGCACTGGCAGAGGGTCCCGCGTGGCTGGCGTGAAGATAATGTAACGAGCGTGAGCTAGCTGCGATTCAGTTGGACAACCGTTCAATGGCCACGCAGGTATTTGCGCCGGTGCCGAGGGGCATCCCGCCATGTCGCCAAACAAAAACGGAGGAGAGGATCGTGATGAACAGGTTGACAGCCAATGTACTCAATGTCGCCATCGCGGCGGTACTCGCGACTGGCCTATCGGCCTGCAACCGCAATGCGGATGCGGGCGCTTCCAATGCCTCTGCCGACGCGGGCGGCAGCGCGGACGCCAGGGTCAAGTATGCCAAGGTGGTCAGCGTCGACCCGGTGCGTTCGACGGTGAACAATCCGAAACAGGTCTGCCATGACGAGACGGTCACGCACACCACGCCGCCGACGGACGAGAACCGCATTGCCGGTACCGCGATCGGCGCCGTCGTTGGCGGCCTCGTCGGCAACCAGGTCGGTGGCGGCAAGGGCAAGACGCTGGCCACGGTGGCTGGTGCGGTCGGCGGCGGCTATGCCGGCAACCGCATCCAGGCCAGCCGCCAGCATGCCCAGGTCAGCTCGACGGTGGAGCGCAAATGCGAAACCGTCAACAACACCAGCAGCAAGATCGTCGGTTACGACGTCCGTTATGAATACAACGGCGTCACCCGCACTGTGCGGATGGATCATGACCCGGGCGACCGGGTGCAGGTGCAGGAAGGCGTGACGGCTGTGTCCGACGCCCACTGAAGCAACCCCGGAGAGGAACGAACCCATGAATGCACTGACCAGCAAATTCGCCATGGCCGCCGCAATGAGCGTTGGGCTGGCCCTCGGCGGCTGCGCAACCTCGCCGTATGGCAATGACGGCAACTACAACCGCGGCTATCAGGGACAGAGCGGTTACGGTCATGGCGACCGCAGTGTGCGCTGCCAGGCCTGCGGCGTGGTGCAGGAAGTGCAGCAGGTCTACCTCGACGGCGGCAGCGGCAATGGCGGCACGCTGGGCGCGATCATCGGCGCGGTGGCCGGCGGGGTGCTCGGCAACACGGTCGGCAAGGGCGATGGCCGCAAGGCCGCCACCGTGGCCGGCGCGGTGGTCGGTGGCGTCGTCGGCAACCAGGTCGGCAAGCGCAACAGCGGCAGCGACGTCGCCTGGCGCATCGTGGTGCGACTGGACGACGGCCAGTACGCCACGGTGACCCAGCGCGAGAACCCCGGCGTCCGCAGCGGCGACTATGTCGAGGTGCGCGGCGATCATGTCTATGCGCGCTGAGTAGTTCGCGTACGGACGTCTGGACGTCCAAATGAAAAGGCCCTCGCAAGAGGGACTTTTTCGTTCATGCGGTCACAAGCGGTCGCTGAATTGTTCGGAAGTGCAGCCAGGGAAGGCCGCCCATTGGACTCTCGCGATCATGGATGACCGCAAGGACTGATCCTCAGTTCACCGCGTAGAACGCATGCTCGCCGATGGTCACGCTGGGGCGGTTGTGCGACCAGGCCGGCGAGACTGCAGTCGAGGCGAAGTGGTCGGCGCGCGGCACCAGTATGCGGCGCTGCGCCACCGGCAGTTGCCAGTTCTGGATCGACATGCCGGCCACCTGCCACGCCTTGCCGAAGGCTTCCAGGTTGGTGATCTCGAACGAGCCGGGTGTGGTCGTGGTGGCGAATTGGTGAGGTGAGCTCACCACCTTGCACACGGTGTTGCCCCAGCGGCCGCGGTCGCGGCGACGCAGCGCCACTTCCGCCACGGCGAGCTGACCATTGGTCGACTCGCTGCGCGCCTCGAGGTAGACAGTGGTGGCCAGGCAAGCCTGGTCGGCGGCGGGCTGGGGCATCAGGGTCGTCAGCCACAACAGCATGGAAAGTTTCATGGTTCTGCCTCCAACGTGCTGTACGCGCGAAGCAGACCGCGGCTTCGAACGCCGTTGCGGTGGACGGGCGGGCAGGCCGTTCCACCTGGATCAATCGCCATGGCCGAAACTTGTGGCCGTGACGCTTTGCCACGGGAATGTGGCGGGTCGAGCGGCAGGTCATGCCGATCGGGGGAGCTTGATGTTGTCGGGCGTTGCGCGGCCGTTCGGCCGTGTTGCCTTCGACTACGACGCACTCGTTGGCTGCGAGGCGGTGTTCCATCCGGCGTTGTTTCTGCCGGGTCGCGCCGATTCGGATTCTTCCGGTTCGTCGCGTGTATCGGCACCCCGTGTTCCGGGTGCCGCGATATTCGATCGGCGGAGCCTAGTGGCGGAATTCGCCGCTGGCAAGTGCCGCGGGTGCGAAGTTCAGTCGACGCTCACGATCCGTTGACGAGTGCTGTACGCGCGATTCACCTGCGTCGACAGTCCATCGTTCACGCTGGCCACGACGTGATGATGCCGAGCACGAGATCATCGTCGAATGGCTGCGGATGCGCGCTGGAAAGCTGCGCCGCGATGTCGTCGGCAAGTACGACGAGCGCTTCGTTGCCGTCGTTCGTCGCGACCACGTCGAGCACGCAACCGACCACGCGCCCGTCACGATGCAATGCGTTGCCGGCGGTCGTTGCTTGCGACAAAGTGACGCGATGCAGGTGGCGTTTGTGGCCGCCGCGAAAATGCAGCCGCGCGACGATTTCCTGACCCGGGTAACAACCCTTGTCGATGGTGACGGCCTGCAGACGATGCAACGACAGGGCCGGCGGCAACAACTCGCCCAGCAAAGGCGTCGGCAGCCACGGCCAGCCTGCATGCAATTGCGGCAGTCGCCACGCGTCGTCGCCCGCACCGACGGCGCTGATGCGCAGGCTGTGCGTGTCGCCACCAAGCGACACGCTTTCGCCGCCGTCGATGACCGCATGCAGCGGCAATGCCGGGCCGGTGGCGAGCGCGCGCGGCGGCAGCGCCGTCACGGTAAGTTTCGCGCGGAACACGAAGCGACGCAGTGCATCGGCCATCGTCGCGGCATCGCCTCCACGCAGCAGCAGCAGGTAACGCTGGTCGGCGAGCCGGGCCAGATGGAACAGTGCGCGTACGCGCCCCTGCGGATCGAGCCATGCGCTGAATTGCCAGTGGCCGGTGGCGAGCGAATTGATGGCGCTGCTGAATTGCGCCTGCGCAAAAGCCGGCGCGTCGTGGCCTTCGAGCAGCAGGGTTTCGGCGGGAAGATGTGTCGGCATGAGGTTGGCGCAGCTGGGGGCAGGCGGATCGGGGCACAAGTGGTGACGCGATGATTCCGTGGCGTCGACGCGGTGTGCATGGTTGTACTGCATTGCTGCAAGTATTAACCTTTACCGGCTTTCAAAAACCATGTCCGATACCTTCTCTCCAGCCGAATCCACACCAGTTTCCGTTCCGGCGGAAACGACAGCCGTGCCTGCGGGCCCGGCAGCGGACAAGGCGTCGGAGGAGCGACCGGCTCCGGATCCCACGCGTTACGGTGATTGGGAAAAGAACGGACGCTGTATCGACTTCTGAACGGTCGCGCGACGCATGTCGTCGTCGCGTATCAGGACAGGGGAAGGTGCGGCATGAGCACCAGCGATTCCACACAGGATAGCCGCCATGGCAGATACGCAACGACCGCTCTCCCCGCACCTGCAGGTTTACAGGTGGCAGATACAGATGGTGACCTCCATCCTGCATCGCGCCACCGGCATCGCGCTGGCCATCGGCACTCTGCTGGTGGTGTGGGGGCTTCTGGCGCTGGCCTCCGGTGAGGCGACTTTTGCGCAGTTCAGGATCTGCATCGGCAGCCCGCTCGGCCTGATCCTCCTGCTGGGTTGGAGCTGGGCGCTCAGCTATCACCTGTGCAACGGCATCCGCCACCTGGTGCAGGACACCGGCGCAGGCTACGCGATCCCGCAGTTCGTGCGTTCGAGCTGGTTGTCGGTGGTTGGCAGCGTCGTGCTGACGGTCGTCATCTGGGCCTTCGTACTGATTGGGGGTGTGGCATGAACCTGCGCGTGGGTACCGACGACGTGCGCAGCCAGCTGCGCCATCCCATGAAGTTTGCGCGTGGCCTTGGCTCGGCGCAGCACGGTGCGGATCACTGGTGGGTGCAGCGCGTCACCGCTGCCGCGCTGATTGCGCTCGGCCTGTGGTTCCTGGTCACCGTGCTCTCGCTGCTGCACGCCGACTACGCCTCGGCGAAGGCCGCGGTGGCGAAGCCGTGGAATGCGTTGCTGCTGATTCTGTTCGTGGTCACCGCGTTCTGGCATGCCGTGCTCGGCCTACAGGTGGTGATCGAGGATTACGTGCACACCCGCTGGAAGGAAGTGGTGCTGCTGGTGGCGATCAAGTTCCTCGCGGTGCTGGGCGCGCTTGCGGGCGTGCTGGCCGTGCTGCGCATCGCATTGGGAGTCTAAGACCGTGGAAAGCTACAAGATCCAGCAGCACAAGTACGACGTGGTGGTGGTCGGCGCCGGCGGCGCCGGCCTGCGCGCCACCTTCGGCCTCGCCGAGAAGGGCCTCAAGGCGGCCTGCGTCACCAAGGTGTTTCCCACCCGCTCGCACACCGTGGCGGCGCAGGGCGGCATTGCCGCCGCGCTCGGCAACATGGGCGAGGACGACTGGCGCTTCCACTTCTACGACACCGTGAAGGGTGGCGACTGGCTGGGCGACCAGGACGCGATCGAATACATGTGCAAGAACGCGCCGCAGTCGGTGATCGAGCTGGAGCACTACGGCGTGCCGTTCTCGCGCACCGAGGACGGCCATATCTACCAGCGCCCGTTCGGCGGCATGACCACGCACTACGGCAAGGGCACCGCGCAGCGCACCTGCGCCGCCGCCGACCGCACCGGCCACGCCATCCTGCACACGCTGTACCAGCAGGCGCTGGCGCATGACGCCACGTTCTTCGTGGAGTACTTCGCCACCGACCTGATCTTCGACGAGGAAGGCGTCTGCCGCGGCGTGCTGGCGCTGGACATGAACGAGGGCACGCTGCACGTGTTCCGCGGCCAGGCCGTGGTGCTGGCCACCGGCGGCTACGGCCGCGCCTATTTCAGCGCCACCTCGGCGCACACCTGCACCGGCGACGGCGGCGGCATGGTGCTGCGCGCCGGCCTGGCGTTGCAGGACATGGAGTTCGTGCAGTTCCATCCCACCGGCATCTACGGCGCCGGCTGCCTGATCACCGAGGGCGTGCGCGGCGAAGGCGGCTACCTCACCAATTCCAACGGCGAGCGCTTCATGGAGCGCTATGCGCCCAGCGCCAAGGACCTGGCATCGCGCGACGTGGTCAGCCGGGCCATCACCATCGAGATCCGCGAAGGCCGCGGCGTGGGCGAGCACAAGGACCACGCCTTCCTCAACCTGATGCATCTGGGCGCCGAGGTGATCCACGAGCGGCTGCCGGGCATCGCCGAGTCGGCGCGCATCTTCGCCGGCGTGGACGTGACCCGGGAGCCGATCCCGATCCTGCCCACCGTGCACTACAACATGGGTGGTATTCCCACCAACTACCACGGCGAAGTGGTGCAGAAGAAGGGCGACGACATCGACGCCGTGGTGCCGGGCCTGTTCGCCATCGGCGAGGCAGCCTGCGTGTCGGTGCACGGCGGCAACCGCCTCGGCTCCAACTCGCTGCTCGACCTGGTGGTGTTCGGCCGCGCGGCGGCGCATCGCTGCGCCGAACTGATCCAGCCCGGCGCCGCGCACAAGGACCTGCCGGCCAGCGCGCTGGACAAGGCGCTGGCGCGCTTCGATGGCTTGCGCCACGCCAACGGCGAGCTGCCCACCGCGCAGATCCGCCTCGACATGCAGCGCACCATGCAGGCGGACGCCGCCGTGTTCCGCACCGGCGAGACACTGAAGGAAGGCTGCACGAAGATCGACAAGGTGCACGACTCGTTCAAGCAGGTGAAGGTCAGCGACCGCTCGATGGTATGGAACTCCGACCTGATCGAGACGCTGGAGCTGGCCAACCTGCTCGACCAGGCGGTGGCCACCATGCACTCGGCCGAGCAGCGCCCGGAAAGCCGCGGCGCCCACGCGCGCGAGGACTTCCCCGAACGCAACGACGCCGAGTGGATGAAGCACACCCTGGTGAAGGTGGACGAACGCGGCAAGACCAGCTTCGACTACCGCCCGGTGCACATGTTCACCCTGACCGACGAGGTCGAGGTGGTGCCGCCGAAGAAGCGCGTTTACTGATACCCGGACTGGAGAGCCACTGTGGCAGAGTTTTCGCTACCCAAGAATTCCAAGATCCAGCCGGGCAAGCACTGGCCGGCGAAGGACGCGAAGAAGCCGCGCACCTTCCGCATCTACCGCTGGAGTCCGGACGACGACCAGAACCCGCGCATCGACACCTACGAGGTCGACCTGGCCGCGTGCGGCCCGATGGTGCTGGACGCGCTGCTGAAGATCAAGAACGAGATCGACCCGACGCTCACCTTGCGCCGCTCCTGCCGCGAGGGCATCTGCGGTTCGTGCGCGATGAACATCGACGGCACCAACACGCTGGCGTGCATCTGCGCGATCGACAAGATGGCCGCGGGCGACGTGAAGATCTACCCGCTGCCGCACATGCCGGTGGTGAAGGACCTGGTGCCCGATCTCACCCACTTCTACGCGCAGTACGCGTCGATCAAGCCGTGGATCCGCACGCAGAGTGCGATGCCCGACAAGGAGCGCCTGCAGTCGCCGGAGGACCGCAAGAAGCTCGACGGCCTGTACGAGTGCATCCTGTGCGCCTGCTGCTCCACCAGCTGCCCGAGCTACTGGTGGAACGGCGACAAGTACCTGGGCCCGGCGATCCTGCTGCAGGCCCAGCGTTGGATCGTCGACTCGCGCGACGAAGCCACCGGCGAACGTCTGGACGACCTGGAAGACCCATTCAAGCTGTATCGCTGCCACACCATCATGAATTGCACGCGCACCTGCCCGAAAGGCCTCAACCCGGCCAAGGCGATCGCGGAGATCAAGAAGCTGATGGTGGAGCGCCGCTCGGCCTGAGCACGCTGCCCACGCCGGCAAGCGACAGGCCGCCATGCGCGGCCTGTCGCGTTCTGGCGCAACGGCTACACTTCGCATGCATGGATAACGACCGAGCCTGATGATGGATGAAGCACGCATCAAGCGCCTGCGCTGGCGCGCCCGCCGCGGCACCCGCGAGCTGGACGCCCTGTTTGGCGGCTGGCTGGACGATCGCTTTGCCGGCGCCGACGAAGCGCAGCGGCAGGCATTCGACGAACTGCTCGACGTGCAGGATCCGGACCTGTGGGACTGGGTGATGGGCCATGCGCGTCCGCAGCGGGCGGACTGGCAGGCGATCATCGATGACATCCGCGCCCGCCATCGGCTTTGAGTACCGGCCGTCGCGATGGCTGCGGCGGGCCCTGCTGCTGGTCGCGGCGCTGGCCCTGCTCGCGGTGGCGCTGAGCGCGCTGCCGACATGGCTGGAACTGCTGCTGGCGATGCTGGTGGTGCTGACGACCTGGCAGGCGCTGCGCCGCATGAACAGCAGCCCGGTGGTGGCGGCCGGCTGGAGCGCCGAGCATGCCTGGAGCTTGCGCCTGCACGATCATGTCGACCTACCGGCCACGCTGGCCTCGTTCCGCGTGCTCGGCGGATTCGTGCTGCTGCGCCTGCATACGGCGGAGCGCGGCATGCAGGTGCTGTTGCTGGGGCCGGACAACAGCGACACAGACATCCGCCGGCGCCTGCGCATGCGACTGGCCACGGTCCAGCCGGGCGAGGCGCTGCCGCGACTGTGAGCGGCCGGCAACTTTGCTGCCGCAGCACGGTCCGAGCGAATGCCCGATAATGGGCGACCGGGCGGCCCGCCCTGCAATTCCCACCAGCGACCCGCCCATGTTCCGACCGCTCGAACTGTTCATCGGCCTGCGCTACACCCGCGCCAAGCGGCGCAACCAGTTCATCTCCTTCATCTCCACCGTGTCGATCGTGTGCATCGCGATCAGCGTGATCGCGCTGATTACGGTGATGTCGGTGATGAACGGCTTCGACTACCAGATGCGCTCGCGCATCCTCGGCGCGATCTCGCATGCCACCGTGTCCGGCGTCGGCGAGAGCGTGCAGGACTGGTCGCGCGCGCTGAAGATCGCCGAGGCGAATCCGCACGTGCTGGGCGCCGCGCCTTACGTGGAGAGCGAGGCGATGCTGCTGGCGCGGCGCTCCAGCGGCGCGCTGGTGCGCGGCGTGGAGCCGGCGCAGGAGCCGAAGGTCGTCGACATCGACAAGCACATGCTCGAGGGCAAGCTCGATCAGCTCACCCCGGGCAGCTGGAACATCGTGCTGGGCCGCGAACTGGCGATGACGCTCGGCGTCACCGTGGGCGACCGCGTCACCATGGCGGTGCAGCAGCTGCGCGCCACGCCGATGGGCAGCGTGCCGCGCATGCGCGTCTTCCACGTGGTGGGCACGTTCGAGCTGGGCATGGAGCAGTTCGACTCCGGCCTGGCGCTGGTCAACATGGGCGACGCCGAGAAGCTCAACGACCTCAGCGGCCCTACCGGCATCCGGCTGAAACTCGACGACCTGTTCAACGCCCGTCCAGTCGCGCGCGAGCTGGCCGACCAGCTCGGCCAGATCTACCGGGTGCAGACCTGGATGGACACCAATGCGAACCTGTTCGCCGCGCTGTCGATGGAAAAGATGGTGATGTTCATCATCCTGTCGCTGATCATCCTGGTCGCGGTGATCAACCTGATCTCCATGCTGATGATGCTGGTCACCGACAAGCAGGCCGACATCGCGATCCTGCGCACGCTCGGCGCCACCCCGCGCAGCATCATGGGCATGTTCATGGTGCAAGGCGTGCTGGTGGGCTTCGTCGGCATCGGCTTCGGCGTCGGCTTCGGCTCGCTGCTGTCGTGGAAACTGCCGGGCATCATCAAGTGGATCGAGCACACCTTCCACGTCACCTTCCTGTCGCCGGACGTCTACTACATCAGCGAGGTGCCGAGCCGGTTGGACTGGTACAACGTGGGCTGGACCGCGCTGCTGACCTTCGCGTTCTCGCTGCTGGCCACCCTCTATCCCGCATGGCGCGCCTCGCGTACGCAGCCGGCGCAGGCGTTGCGCTATGAATAAGGCCGTCATGAAACCCGCGACCGAACACGTGCTGCGCGCCAGCGGCGTCGCCAAGACCTACGCCGAAGGCGGCCTGCGCACCGAGGTGTTGAGCGACGTCAGCTTCACCCTGAAGCGTGGTGAGACGATGGCGATCGTCGGCGCCTCCGGTTCGGGCAAGAGCACCTTGCTGCACATCATCGGCGGACTCGACACGCTCACCGCGGGCGAGGTGGAAGTGGATGGCCGCGTGCTGTCGAAACTGTCCGACGCCGAGCGCGGCCGCGTGCGCAACCGCTCGCTCGGCTTCATCTACCAGTTCCATCACCTGCTGCCCGAGTTCACCGCGCTGGAGAACGTGTGCATGCCGCTGCTGATCCGCGGCACCTCGATCGCGCAGGCGCAGAAGCAGGCGGTCGCGCTGCTGGAGCGGGTCGGGCTGGGTGGGCGCGCGCAGCACAAACCGTCGGAGCTGTCCGGCGGCGAGCGCCAGCGCTGCGCGGTGGCGCGCGCGCTGGTGACCCGACCGGCCTGCGTGCTCGGCGACGAGCCGACCGGCAACCTCGACGAGGGCAACGCCGCGCAGGTCTACGCGCTGATGCTGGAACTCAACCGCGAGATCGGCACCAGCTTCGTGCTGGTCACCCATGATCCGCAGCTGGCGGCAAAGATGGACCGCACCCTGGTGCTGCACAACGGCGTGCTGCAGGAAAGCCCGAAAGCCTGACGCTCGGCTCCTCACCCCTGCGAACGGGAGGCCGGCGTGCGCGAAGGATCAAGTGCGACCCCTCCCTGACCCTCCCCTGCTGCGCAGGGGAGGGGATCCGGCGGGCACACTTTCCGGCCTGCGCCTACGCGTTTTTCATCCGCATCGCGTCACGCGTCACGTTAGGCTCGGCTTCTTCCAGGAAGGGACGGGCCGGCGGCATGACGCGAACGACGGCAATCATGGCGGCGCCGGCCTTGCTGGCCGGCGTGCTGCTGGTGCAATGGTTGCCGCAATTACCGCCGTCCTGGTGCCTGGGCTTGCTGTTGCTGATGGCCGCAGGGCTGGCCTGGCGCTGCCCGCGCTGGCGCTGGCTGGCCTGGCTGCTGGCCGGCATCGCCTGGGCGGCCTGGCGTGGTGGTCTGGCGATGGACGCACGCCTGCCGCGGGCGCTGGAAGGGCGCGATCTTGCGGTCATCGGCACGATCGCCGAGTTGCCACTGGCGCAGCCGGACGCCAGCCGCTTCACCTTTAAGGTGGAGCAGGCCACGCTGGACGGCCAGCCGGTTGCGCTGCGCGGCCGCGTCACCGTGGCCTGGTACGAGGATGCGCCGCCGCTGCGGCCGTGCTCGCGCTGGCGGCTGTCGCTGCGCCTGAAGCGGCCGCGCGGGCTGCTCGACCCCGGTGGCGCCGACAGCGAGCGTTCGGCGCTGGAGCGCGGCATCGTCGCCACCGGCTACGTCCGCGACGATCCGGACAACGCGCCGCTGGCCGTCGCGCGCTGGTGCGTCGACGGCGTGCGTGACGCGGTGGCCCGCGGTATCGCGGCGCGCGTGCGCGACCGGCATGATGCGGCCTTGCTGCAAGCGTTTACGGTTGGCGACACGCGCGGGCTGCAGCAGCGCGACTGGGCGGTGGCGCGCGCGAATGGCGTATCGCATCTGATCGCTATTTCCGGCTTCCACGTCGGCGTGGCGGCCGTATTCGGGGTGGGGCTGGCCTGGCTGGTTTACGCGTTGTGGCCGCGGCTGGGCCTGCGCCTGCCGCGGGTGCAGGCGCAGGCCGCCGCGGCGTTGCTGGTGGCCGCGCTGTACAGCGCGCTGGCCGGCTTCGGCTTGCCCACGGTGCGCACCCTGCTGATGATCGCGGTGGTAACGCTGGCGCGCTGCAGCCGCCGCGGCGCGAGCGGTGCGCATTCGCTGGCGCTGGCGCTGATCACGATCCTGCTGGCCGATCCGCTGGCGGTGCTGGCGGCCGGCTTCTGGCTGTCGTTCGTGGGCGTGGCGTTCCTGATGCTGTGCCTGCAGTCGCGCGGCCGCGGCCTGCGCGCGTTTCTGCACGAGTTGTCGGCCGGGCAGCTGCTGATGACGGTGGCGCTGCTGCCGCTGACCCTGTGGTTCTTCGGCCAGGCCTCGCTGGTGGGCGCCTTGTCCAATCTGGTCGCGGTGCCGCTGGTCAGCTTCGTGATCGTGCCGTGCGCCTTGTCCGGCATGCTGCTGCTCGGCCTGTGCCCGCCGCTGGCCGCGCCGGTGCTGTGGCTGGCGGCGCGCATTGCGCACGCGCAATGGTGGCTGCTGGAGCAGATGGCCGGTTGGCCCGGCGCGCAGTGGTACCTGCCGGCGGTGCAGGCGCATGCGCTGCTGCTGGCCGTGCTCGGTGCGCTGTGGCTGTTCCTGCCGCGTGGCGTGCCACTGCGCTGGCTTGGCCTGCTGCTGTTCCTGCCGCTGCTGTGGCCGCCGAACCCGTCGCCGCCGGAGGGTGCGTTCAAGGTCTGGGTGCTCGACGTGGGGCAGGGCCAGTCCGTGCTGCTGCGCACCCGCAGTCACGTGCTGGTGTACGACGCCGGCGCGCGCTACCCGTCCGGCTTCGACCTGGGCGAGGCGGTGGTGCTGCCGTCGATCCATGCGTTGGGCCTGGGGCGGGTCGACATGCTGATGGTCAGTCACGGCGACAACGACCATGCCGGCGGTGCCGAGGCGGTGGCGAAGGCGTTTCCGCGGGCGTCGCGCTACGCCGGCGAGCCGTCGCGGCTGCACCTGCCGATGCAGCAGTGCGTGGCCGGTCAGGCGTGGCAGTGGGACGGCGTGCGCTTTCGCGTGCTGAACCCGGCTCCCGGCGCGGGTGACCGCGACAACGACAGCTCCTGCGTGCTGCTGGTCGAGGGCGGCGGCGGACGCCTGCTGCTGACCGGCGACATCAGCTCCGCGGCCGAGCCGCAGGTGGCGGCGGCGCTCGGCGCGGGGCCGCCGACGGTGCTGCTGGTACCGCATCACGGCAGCGGGACCTCATCCGGCGCCGCCTTCATCGCCGCCGTGCGGCCGCGTCTGGCGCTGGTGTCGGCGGGTTGGCGCAACCGCTTCGGCCACCCCAGGGCGCAGGTGCTGTCGCGCTACGCCGACGCGCAGGTGCCGGTGTTCGACACGGCCCGGCAGGGCGCGATGGCGCTGGATTTCTCCGCCGACGCGCCGCCGCGGCGCGAGCCAGGCTGGCGTCAGCGACAGGCGCGCTACTGGCGCGAGTGAGCCGCGGCGGGGAATGCCACGCGTGCCGCAGTACGACGGGGCGACGCTGCTATCATGCGCGCTCCTGTCAGGTCGCGCGTCGGGGTCGAAAAGTGCTGGAAATTCTGCTGGCTGGCGGCTGGGCGATGGTGCCCATCCTGATCTCCTCGGCGATTGCCCTGGCGATCGTGCTGGAGCGTTGCTGGACGCTGCGCCGCAAGTCGGTGCTGCCACCGGGCCTGGGTGACGAGGTGCGCCAGTGGGTGCGCTCCGGCCAGCTCGACCCGCAGCATCTCGAGAACCTGGCCAACGGCTCGCCGCTGGGCGAACTGCTGGCCTCCGCCCTGGTGGTGCGCCGGCAGTCGCGCGAGCTGATCAAGGAGCGCATCGAGGACACCGGCCGGCACGTGGTCCACCGGATGGAGCGCTACCTCAACACGCTCGGCACGATCGCGCTGATCGGCCCGCTGCTGGGCCTGTTCGGCACGGTGATCGGCCTGATCCGCATGTTCATGGAAGTGATGGCCGGCGGCATCGGCGATCCGGCCCGGATGGCCGGCGGCATCGGCGAGGCGCTGATCTGCACCGCGACGGGCCTGACCGTGGCGATTCCCGCCTACGTGCTGCACCGCTACTTCCGCTCGCGCGTGGCCGGCTACCGCATAGAGATGGAAAAGCAGGCCACGGCGCTGCTCGATGAGCTGACCCTGGCCCCAGCTGCAGCCACCGCGCCGGTGCGTCCGCGGCGCGCGCCGGCAACCCCGAGCGTGGGCTGAGGCGCACCGATGCGTATCGGCGACGACCGCCGCGGCGACGAGTTCGAGATCAACGTGATCCCGTTGATCGACGTGCTGCTGACCCTGCTGATGTTCTTCGTGCTGACCAGCACGTTCATCCAGCACTCGCGCATGCAGGTCACCCTGCCGCAGGCGAGCACGCCGGACCGCGACCTGGATACGCAGGCGCTCACCATCATGATCGACCGCGACGGTCGCTTCTACGTCGGCAGCGACGAGGTGATGGGCGAGGGCATCGAGGCGCTGAAGCAGACCATCGCGCGCAATGCGGGCGACGATCGCGCGCGGCCAGTGACGATCCGCGCCGACGCAATGACGCCCAACCAGAACGTGGTCACCGCGATGGACGCGCTGGGCCAGCTCGGCTTCACCCGGCTGTCGATTGCCACCACGCCAAGCAAGCCGGGTAACGGCCGGTGAGCAGCGGCGGGATCGGCGTGTGGGATGCCGAGAGTCGGCGCGTCTACAAGCGCCTGCTTGGCTACACCCGGCCTTACTGGGCGGTGGGCCTGATCGCACTGGTCGGCATGGCGGTGGACGGCGGTGGCCTGGCGGTTTTCACCAACCTGCTCAGGCCGATGTTCGACGAGCTGTTCCTGAACAAGGATCCGTACCTGATTTTCTGGATGCCGATCTGGATCCTGGCCATCTTCGCGATTCGCGGCATCGGCACTTTCGTCAGCAGCTACGGCATCTCCTACATCGGACGCAACATCGTGCAGGCGATACAGCACGACGTGTTTGCGTCCTATCTGCGCCTGCCGGCGACCTTCTTTGGCCGTGAGCCGTCCGGCCAGCAGATTTCCCGCATCACCTACACCAGCGAACAGGTCGCCTCGGCCTCGACCGATGCGGTGAAGATCGCGGTGACCGAAGGCGTCACCGTGATCGGCATGTTCTACGTGATGTTGCACAACAGCGCCTACCTCACGCTGGCGCTGCTGGTAATGATCCCGGCGATCATGCTGATCGCCACCGTGGTCAGCCGGCGCTACCGGCAGATCAGCCGGCGCATCCAGGGCAGCATGGGTTCGGTCACCGGTACGGTGGAGGAATCGGTGGGTGCCCATCGCGAGGTGCGCATCTACGGCGGCCAGCAGCATGAAGCGACCCGTTTCGATGAGGTCACCCATCGCGCGCGCCGGCTCAACCTGAAGATTGCGGCAACCAATGCCAGCTCGAGCACCGCGATCCAGACGGTGGCGGCGTTCGCGCTCGCGGTGCTGGTGTTCCTGGGCACGCGGCCGGGTGTCATCGATCAGATTTCTTCGGGCGTTTTCATCGCCGTGCTCACCGCGATGGGCGCCATGATGCCGTCGCTGAAGCGACTCGCCACCGTACAGGCGAACATCCAGCGAGGGATCTCCGCGGCGGAGGATCTGTTCGGGGTCATCGACATGCCACCGGAGCTCGACCAGGGTTCGCGCGAGCTGACGCGCACGCGTGGCGACCTGCGTTTCGAGGACGTGCGGCTGACCTACCCGCGCAACGACTTCGAGGCCCTGCGCGGCGTCGACCTGCATTGCACGCCCGGCACGGTAACTGCCCTGGTCGGCCGCTCCGGCAGCGGCAAGAGCAGCCTGGTCAGCCTGCTGCCGCGCTTCTACGAGCCCAGCGCCGGGCGCATCGTGCTGGACGGCGAGGACTACCGGGAGTACACGCTGGCCTCGCTGCGCCGGCAGATCGCCTGGGTCGGGCAGAGCGTGGTGCTGTTCGACGACACCGTGGCCAACAACATCGCCTACGGCGAACTGGCCGGCGCCAGCGAGGCGGAGATCGTGGCCGCCGCCGAGGCAGCGAACGCGATGGAGTTCATCGCGCGCCTGCCGCAAGGCATCCACACACCGGTCGGGCAGAGCGGCAACACGCTGTCCGGCGGCCAGCGCCAGCGTATCGCGATCGCCCGCGCGATCCTCAAGAACGCACCGATCCTGGTGCTGGACGAGGCCACCAGCGCGCTCGACACCGAATCGGAGCAGCTGATCCAGCAGGCGCTGCAGCGGCTGATGCGCGACCGCACCACGCTGGTGATCGCGCACCGCCTGTCCACCGTGGAAGGTGCCGACCAGATCGCGGTGATGGAGCAGGGCCGCATCATCGAGCGTGGCACGCACGCCGAGCTGGTCGCGCTGGACGGGCAGTACGCCGCGCTGCACCGGATGCAGTTCCACGATCATGCGATCAACCAGGGCAGCGACTGAGGCCATTCCATGGCGCTGATCGACACGCTCGAATCGGCCTGGTACGGCAACGGCCGTGCCCCATGGTGGACGGCGCCGCTGGCAGCGCTGTACGGCGGCGTGATCCGCCTGCGCGGCGCGCTCTACCGGCGCGGCTGGTTGCACAGCGTGCGTCTGCCGGTGCCGGTGGTGGTCATCGGCAACCTCACGGTGGGCGGCACCGGCAAGACGCCGCTGACGATCGCGCTGGCCCGCGCCCTGCGCGAGCGCGGTTGCCGGCCCGGCGTGGTCAGCCGCGGCTACGGCGGCAGTCAGCGCGAACCGCTGCTGCTCGGCGACGCGCCCGACCCGGCGCAGGTCGGCGACGAACCCTGCCTGATCCGCGCCGGCGGCGTGCCGGTGGCGGTGGGGCGCGACCGCCCCGCAGCGGCGCAGCTGCTGCTGGATGCCGGCTGCGACGTGCTGATCGCCGACGACGGCCTGCAGCATTACCGCCTGGCGCGCGACGTGGAGGTCTGCGTGATCGACGGCGTGCGCCGTTTCGGCAACCGCCGGCTGCTGCCGGCCGGGCCGCTGCGCGAGCCGCTGGACCGGCTGCGCCGTGTCGACCTGCGCGTGTGCAACGGCGGCGCGGCCGAAGCCGGCGAGTATCCGATGCAGCTGCACGGCGGCGAGGCGATGGCGCTAGACGGCAGCCGCACGCAGGCACTGGCGGGTTTTGCCGGCCAGCGCGTGCACGCGGTGGCGGCGATCGGCAATCCGCGGCGCTTCTTCGACAGCCTGCGCGGGCACGGCATCGAGGTGATCGGCCATGCGTTCGCCGACCATCACGATTTCGTCGCGGCCGAACTGGATTTCGGCGATGGCCTGCCGCTGCTGATGACCGACAAGGATGCGGTCAAGTGCCGCCGTTTCGCCCGGCCGAACTGGTGGCGGGTGCCGGTGCAGGCGCAGCTGCCGGACGCGTTTTACGCGGCGTTGCTCGAACAGCTGGACGGTTTGTGCCGCAAAACGGGTTCGCCTGCCACGTAGACCCGGCGCGCCAGGCTGCCGCCGATCCAGTAGCACAGCTCGCCCGGCTGGCGCACGTTCCACGCCACCAGGTCGGCGCGCTGGCCCGCCGCCAGCGTGCCCCGATCGTGCAGCCCCAGGGCGCGGGCGGCGTTGATGGTCACCCCGCGCAGTGCTTCTTCCGGAGTGAGCCGGAACAGCGTGCAGGCCATGCCGGCAGCCAGCCGCAGCGACAGCAGCGGCGAGGTGCCGGGGTTGCAGTCGGTGGCGATCGCGATCGGTACACGCCGTTCGCGCAGCGCCGCGACCGGCGGCAGTTGCGTCTCGCGCAGCGCGTAGAACGCGCCGGGCAGCAGCACCGCGACGGTGCCGGCCTGCGCCATGGCGGCGATGCCGGCTGCGCTCAGGTGCTCCAGGTGGTCGGCCGACAGCCCGCCGAATTCGGCGGTCAGGGCGGCGCCGCCATGATCGGACAATTGCTCCGCGTGCAGCTTCACCGGCAGGCCGAGTTGCGTCGCGCGCTCGAACACGCGGCGGGTTTCCTCGCGGCTGAAGCCGATGCCTTCGCAGAATGCATCGACCGCGTCGACCAGGCCTTCGGCGGCGAGCGCGGGCAGCATGCCGTCTGCGACCAGCGCCACGTAGTCGTCGCGCCGCTCGCGGTATTCAGGCGGCAGCGCATGCAGGCCGAGGAAGCTGGTGCGCACCGTGATGCCCAGCTCGCGGCCGAGCCGCCGCGCCACGCGCAGCATGCGACGCTCGCTGTCCAGCTCCAGTCCGTAGCCGGACTTGATCTCCAGCGTGGTCACGCCATCCGCCAGCAGCGCGCGGGCGCGCGGCAGCGATTGCGCGAACAGCTGCTCCTCGCTGGCGCTGCGGGTGGCGTTGACGCTGGAAACGATGCCGCCGCCGGCGCGGGCGATGTCCTCGTAACTGGCGCCGTTCAGGCGCAACTCGAACTCGTGTGCGCGGTCGCCGCCGAACACCAGATGCGTGTGGCAGTCGACCAGCCCCGGCGTGACCAGCGCGCCGTCCAGCGATTCCACCGTGGCGGCAAGCGCGTCCGGCGCGTCCGGCAGCTCGCCCTGCCGGCCGACCCAGGCGATGCGGCCGTGGTGCAGCGCGATCGCGCCTTGCTCGATCAGACCGTAGGGCGCGTCGCCGGTGAACGTGGCCAGGGTGGCATTGATCAGCAGTCGATCCCAGCGTGGTTCGTTCATGGCGTGCCGGTTCCGCGTGGGTGATGGAATGATCGCGAGAGGCCTGCGACCATGGCGCGATTATCGCAGACCACACCTCCACCTGTAGGAACCCGCTCGCGGGCGATGCTCTCGCTTATGCACTGCGCGGGCGAGCTGGAGCTTCAGAGCGAAGAGCTTTCGTCTGCCTTCGGCAGCCGAGTTACTTTCTCTTTGCGTGGCCAAAGAGAAAGTAACCCAAGAGAAAGGCCACCCCGCTTCCGCGCCTTGCGGGCATCCTGCCCGCAAGGTTCGCGTGCGGGCTACGGGGTTTGTCGACAGGGCATCCTGCCCTGACGACAAACTGGCCGGCATCCCTGCCGGCCACCCTGCGGGCTTCTCCTTCGCCCGCCCGCCGCTGCAGAGGGGACCCCGGGTAGAGCGGCGCGCATCCTGCGCGCACTCTTCAGAGGAGCCAGATCAAGAGCAAGGCAACAGCGGAGCGGCGTTTTGCTGTGGCTGTTGCTTTTCGCTTCATCACCGAGTGCGGGCCAGGATGGCCCGCTGCTCTACCCGGGGTCCCTTGCGCGGCGGTGAGGCGGGGTCGACAGGCCGCGCAGCGGGCGTTGCCAGGGATGGCAACGCCTTTTCGCGCGGGCAGGAGCCCGCTCGAAAAGCCCGGCCTCGGCTCACGGACTTGCCGGGCAGGATGCCCGGCAAGCGCCAAGCGGGGTGTCGTTTTCTCTTGGTTACTTCTCTTTTGGACAAGCAAAAGAGAAGTAACTCGGGCGCCGCAGGCGCACGAAAGCTCTTGGCTCTAAAAACTCTCACCTCGAACGAAGCAAGAGCATCGCGCACGAGTGCGCTCCTACAGGCGCAGGCACGACAGCTCTCCACCGCCGCTGCGGCGAAGCACGCCATTGGAACCCGCGCATGACCCCCGAATCCATCATGGAAATCGGTCAGCATGCGCTGTACGTGGCGATGCTGGTGGCCGCGCCGCTGCTGCTCGCCGCACTGGTGGTGGGTCTGCTGGTGGGCGTGATCCAGGCGGCCACGCAGATCAACGAGATGACGCTCAGCTTCATCCCCAAGCTGATCGCGATGGCGCTGGTGGCGCTGATCGCCGGGCCGTGGATGTTGCGCCTGCTGGTGCAGTACACCGCGCAGCTGATCGAGAGCCTGCCGGGCGCAGTCAGATGACGGCGCTGGACCTGGCGCAGTTGCCGACGTGGCTGGGCAGCCTGTTCTGGGCGGTCGGCCGGGTGAGCGGGCTGTGCCTGGTGGCGCCGGTGTTCAGTGCGACGGTGGTGTCGGCGCGGATCCGTATCGGCGTGGTGGTGGTGCTGTCGCTGGTGCTGGCGCCGTTGGCGCCGGCGACGATCGATCCGCTCAGCGGCGACGGCGTGGCGACGATGGCGGGGCAGGTGCTGGTCGGCGCGGCGGTGGGCTTCGTGCTGAAGCTGGTGTTCGAGGCGGTGTCGTTCGGCGGCGAGCTGGTGGGACAGAGCATGAGCCTGGGTTTCGCCGAGGTGGTCAACCCGCAGGCCGGCGGCAGCGCGAACGTGCTGAGCGAGTTCTACCTGCTGCTGGTGACCCTGCTGTTCCTCGCGATGGACGGCCATCTGCGCCTGATCGCGCTGCTTGCCGACAGCTTCCACAGCCTGCCGCCGGGCATGCCAGCGATCGACGCCAGCGGCCTGCACGCGGTGGCCAGTTTCGCAGCAGAGCTGTTTTCCGGTGCCGTGCGCGTCGCCCTGCCGGCAATGACCTCGCTGCTGGTGGTGAACGTCGGCTTTGCCGCGATCAGCCGCGCGGCGCCGTCGATGAACCTGTTCGCGGTGGGTTTTCCGATCACCGTGTCGCTGGGTTTCATCGCCTTGTGGCTGGCGCTGCGCAGCTTGCCGGGCGCATTCGCGGCGTTGCAGGACGACGCCTGGTCGCTGATGCGCAACCTGCTGGGAGGTTGATCCGTGAGCGACGACAGCGACCAGGAAAAAACCGAACAGCCAACCGAGAAGAAACTTCGCGAATCGCGCGAGAAAGGCGAGGTCCCGCGCTCGCGCGACCTGTCCGGCGCCATGGTGGTGCTGGCCGGCGTGGCGGCACTGATGAGCGGTGGCGAGCAGGCGTTCGCGCATGCCAGGCGAATTTTCTCGCTGGGTATGCACTACTCGCGCGACGCCTTGTTCAGCGATGACCTGCCGGGCCGCACGCTGCATGCGGTGGTATACGAGGCGCTGGGACTGTTCTGGCCGGTGGCGCTGGCCACGATGCTGGCCACGCTGGCCGCACCGCTGCTGCTGGGCGGGCTGAACTTCAGCGCGCAGGCGCTGCAGCCGAAATTCGAGCGGCTCGACCCGATCAAGGGACTGGGCAAGATTTTCGCCATGCGCGGTCTGGTCGAGCTGGGCAAGGCGCTGCTGAAGCTGCTGTTCATCGGTGCGGTGCTGGTGCTGCTGCTGCGGCACTGGCAGAGCGAGCTGCAAGCCACCGGCCGCGGCCCGGTGCTGGCCGGCATCGCGCAGTCGATCAGCCTGCTAGGCCGCGCCGCGCTGTGGTTCGGCTCCATGCTGGCGCTGATCGGTGGCATCGACGCGCTGTACCAGAAGTTCGACCACACGAAGAACCTGCGCATGACCCGGCAGGAGATCAAGGATGAGATGAAGGAAAGCGAGGGCAACCCCGAAATAAAGGGACGCATCCGCCAGGTGCAGCAGGCGCAGGCGCGCCGCCGCATGATGGAGGAACTGCCCAAGGCTGATGTGGTGGTGGTCAACCCCACCCACTTCGCGGTGGCCTTGCGCTACGACGAAGGCCGCACCGGCGCGCCGCGGGTGATCGCCAAGGGCGTCGACGTGCTGGCCCAGCAGATCCGCCTGGTGGCGGGCAGCCACCGCATCCCGCTGGTCGAAGCGCCGCCGTTGGCACGCGCCTTGTATGCCACGACTGAACTGGGCCGGGAAATCCCCGCCGCGCTGTATGTGGCGGTGGCCCAGGTGCTGGCCTACGTCTACCAGTTGAAGCAGGCCACGGCGCAGGGCGAGGCACCACCGGCAGCGCCAACCCCCGAGGTCGACCCCGACCTGATGGGGCCTTACCGCGAATAACGACGAGTCAAATCCATGACGGGTGCAGACGTACTAGGCAACTTCAAACAACTTGCGCGACGGGGTCTTGGCGCGCCAGTGATGATGCTGGTGATGCTGGCGATGCTGATGTTGCCGCTGCCGCCGTTCCTGCTCGACATGCTGTTCAGCTTCAACATCGCGCTGTCGCTGGTGATCCTGCTGGCGGTGGTCTACGTGATGCGCCCGCTGGAGTTCGCCGCGTTTCCCACCGTGGTGCTGATGGCGACCTTGCTGCGCCTGGCGCTGAACATCGCCTCCACCCGCGTGGTGCTGCTGCACGGCCACGACGGCCCCGGCGCGGCCGGCAAGGTGATCGAGGCGTTCGGCGAGTTCGTCATCGGCGGCAACTTCGCGGTGGGCCTGGTGGTGTTCGCGATCATCACCATCATCAACTTCGTGGTGGTCACCAAGGGCGCCACCCGCGTGTCGGAAGTGACCGCGCGGTTCACCCTGGACGCGATGCCCGGCAAGCAGATGGCGATCGACGCCGACTTGAACGCCGGCCTGCTGACCCAGGATCAGGCGCGCGAGCGTCGCCAGGAAGTGCGCGAGGAGGCGGACTTCTACGGCTCGATGGACGGCGCCTCGAAGTTCGTGCGCGGCGACGCCACCGCCGGCATCCTGATCCTCATCATCAACATCGTCGGCGGCTTCTTCGTCGGCGTGATGCAGCACGGCCTGTCGGCTGGCGAGGCGGCCAAGACCTATACCTTGCTGACCATCGGCGACGGCCTGGTCGCGCAGGTGCCGGCGCTGATGCTGTCGGTGGCGACGGCGATCATCGTCACCCGCGTGTCCAAGTCGCAGGACATGGGCAAGCAGGTGATCGGCCAGGTGTTCGGCCAGCCGCGCGCGCTCGGCGTGGCGGCGGCGGTGCTGACCGTGATGGGGCTGATCCCCGGCATGCCGAACGTGGCGTTCCTGCTGCTCGGCGCCAGCTGCGGCGGCGTGGCGTGGCTGCTGCTGAAGCGCGAGCGCGAAACGCGCGCCAGGCTGGCCGAGTCGACCGCCGAGAAGCCGGCCCCCACGGTGGCGCCCGAGCGCGTCGAGCTGGGCTGGGAAGACGTGGCCAGCGTCGATCCGCTGGGGCTGGAGGTGGGCTACCGGCTGATCCCCCTGGTCGACGTGCACCAGGGCGGCGAGCTGATGGGGCGGATCAAGTCGGTGCGCCGCAAGCTGTCGCAGGAGCTGGGCTTCCTGGTGCCGGCGGTGCATATCCGCGACAACCTCGACCTGGGCCCGAACACGTATCGCATCACCCTGATGGGCGTGCCGATGGGCGAGGCCGAGGTGCACAACGAGCGGCTGATGGCGATCAACCCCGGCCAGGTGCACGGCACGCTGCAGGGCATCGCCACGCAGGATCCGGCGTTCGGCCTGGAAGCGGTGTGGATCGAGAGCGGCCAGCGCGAGCTGGCGCAGAGCTACGGCTACACCGTGGTCGACCCGGCCACGGTGATCGCCACCCACCTGTCGCACATCCTGCAGGGCCACGCGCACGAACTGCTCAGCCACCAGGACGTGCAGCAGTTGCTGGATCGGCTCGCCGCCACCGCGCCGAAGCTGGTCGAGGACCTGGTGCCGAAGCGGCTGACGCTGGGCGTGGTGGTCAAGGTGCTGCAGAACCTGCTGGCCGAGCGCGTGCCGATCCGCAACATGCGCAGCATCGTCGAATCCTTGGCGGAGCACGCCGGGCAGAGTCAGGATCCCGGCGTTCTGACCGCCGCCGTACGCGTGGCGCTGGGCCGGCAGATCGTGCAGGAGATCACCGGGCTGGGCACCGAAGTGCCGGTGATCACGCTGGCGCCCGAGCTCGAACAGATCCTGCTGGGCTCGCTGTCCGGCGGCGGCGTGGCCGGCGCCGCGGTGGAACCGGGCCTGGCCGACCGCCTGCAGCAGAGCGTGGCCGACGCCGCGCGGCGCCAGGAGTTGAGCGGCGAACCCGCGGTGCTGCTGGTCGCGCCGCTGCTGCGGCCATGGCTCGCACGCTTCACCCGCCACGTGGCACAAAACCTGCACGTACTCGCTTACAACGAAGTGCCCGACAACCGCCGGGTGCGACTGGTACAGGCCTTGGGGCGATGACTAGGAGCCGGGATTTGGGATTTGGGATTCGGGATTCGGAAAGAGCGGGTGCGCTACGAACTGGCGCGAACGGCTTTTGCGAATCCCGAATCCCGAATCCCGAATCCCGCTCGCGGAGCGAGCAATGAAGATCAAACGTTTCGTGGCGCCGGACATGCGCCAGGCGATGCGCGAAGTGCGCGAGGAGCAGGGACCGGAGGCGGTGATCCTGTCCACCCGCCGACTGGACGAAGGCATCGAGCTGGTCGCCGCGATTGACTACGACGAATCGCTGGTGCGTGAGGCTGTGCGGCATGGCGCGCCGATCGCGGCGGCAGCGGCCGAAACGGAGACGGCGGCAGCCGGTGTGCATGCGGCGCCCGTCGAGGTGGCCGCGCCGGTCGCGCCGCGTCAGCGCAAGGCCGCCGTGCCGCTGCCGGCGGCGCCGGCCAACGAGATGCCGGCGATGCGACCGCTGATGGAACAGGCGGCACAGGACACCGCGCAGCTGCGCAGCGAACTCGGCAGCCTGCGCGAGATGCTGGAGATGCAGCTGTCCAGCCTGGCCTGGAACGACATGGAGCGGTGCCAGCCGCTGCGCGCGCGGATCCTGCGCGAGATGACCCGGCTGGGCATCGAGCCCGACGTGGCGCGCACGCTGGTGGCCGGACTGCCCGAGCAGATCAACGCCGAGCAGGCGCGCTACCTGCCGCTGGGCATGCTCAGCCGCAGCCTGGCGGTGAGCGGCCGCGACCTGTCCGGCGATGACAATGGCGTCGTCGCGCTGGTCGGGCCGACCGGCGTGGGCAAGACCACCACCATCGCCAAGCTGGCCGCCCGCGCGGTGATGCGTCACGGCGCCGACCAGGTGGCGCTGGTCAGCACCGACCACTACCGCATCGGCGCCGCCGCGCAGCTGGAGCACTACGGCCGGCTGCTCGGCGCGCGGGTCTACCCGGCCTACGACGCGGCGAGCCTGCGCAAGGTGCTGGAGATGCTGCGCGGCAGCCATACCGTGCTGATCGATACCGCCGGCGTCGCCGGCAGCGACCCGCGGCTCAACCAGCAACTGGAAATCCTCGCCGACGCCGGCGGCCTGCGCACCTGCCTGGTGCTGGCGGCGAACGCGCAGTCGCAGGCGCTGGACGAGGCGGTGCGCGCCTACCTGCCGCTGAAACCGCAGGCCTGCATCCTGACCAAGCTGGACGAGGCGCCGGTGCTGGGCGGCGCGCTGTCGGTGCTGATCCGTCACCGGCTGCCGCTGGAGTACACCACCGACGGCCAGCGCGTGCCCGAGGACATCGCCGCGGCGGATGCGCGCGTGCTGGTGTGCCGCGCCGCGCAGTCGATGAGGCTGCCGGCGCCCGACGACGGCCTGATGGCCGAACGCTTCGGCTTCGCGGTGGCCGGCGCATGAGCGGAGTATTGGCGATGGATCAGGCTTCCGGGCTGCAGCAGATGTTGGCGGCGATGACCAGCCGGCCCGCCGCGGAGCCGCCGTCCGCGCACCAGGCCAGCAGCCTGCTGGCCGCGGCGCCTGCTGCGCGCCGGCACTGCCGCACGATCGCGGTGGCCGGCGGCAAGGGTGGCGTGGGCAAAAGCACGGTGGCGGTGAACCTGGGCGTGGCGCTGGCGGTGGCCGGGCGCGACGTGGTGCTGCTGGATGCCGACATGGGCCTGGCCAACGTCGACGTGATGCTCGGCCTGACGCCGTCGCGCCACATCGGCCACCTGCTCGACGGCGAGTGCACGCTGGACGAGTTGATGCTGAGCGCGCCGCGCGGCCTGCGCGTGGTGCCGGCCGGCTCCGGCGCGCGTCGGCTGGCGCAGCTCTCCAGCGGCGAGCATGCGGCGATCATCCGCGCCTTCGACGAACTGGCGCAGCCGCCGGAATACCTGCTGGTGGATACCGCCGCCGGCCTGTCGGACAACGTGACGATGTTCGCCGCGGCCGCCGCCGAGGTGATTGTGGTGGTGTGCGACGAGCCGGCGTCGCTGACCGACGCCTACGGCTTGACCAAGGTGCTCAGCCGTGACTTCGGCGTGCGGCGCATCCGCATGGTCGCCAACATGGTGCGCAACGAGGGCGACGCGCGGGCGCTGCACCAGAAGCTGGCGCGGGTCAGCGACCGCTTCCTCGACGTGGTGATCGAGTTCGGCGGCTGGGTGCCGCACGACGAGCGCCTGCGCCAGGCCATCCGCCGCCAAGGCGCGGTGGTCGACCTGTGGCCGTCCAGCCATTCCGCACTGGCATTCAAGCGATTGGCCACCGCGGCCGATAAGTGGGTGGAGCCCGACCGCGCAGGTCTCGACCGGATTGCTTTTTTTGCTGGCCGGACAACACCGGTGGGTGGGATGCCGAGATGAGCGTGGCTTCGGAATATCTGCAACTCTCCCGCGAGAGTGCCGACGAACTGGTGCGTCGGCACGCGCCGCTGGTGCGGAGGATCGCCTATCACCTGATGGGGCGGTTGCCGGCCAGCGTCGACGTGGGTGACCTGATCCAGGCGGGAATGATCGGTTTGCTGGAGGCGGCGCGCCATTTTGCCCACGACAAGGGGGCCAGCTTCGAGACGTATGCGGGCATCCGCATCCGTGGCGCCATGCTGGACGAATTGCGCCGCACCGACTGGACCCCGCGCTCGGTGCACCGCAAGACCCGCGAGGTGGCCGAGACGATCCGCCAGATCGAAACCGAGACCGGCGCCGAGGCGGACGACGCCGAGGTGATCCGCCGGCTCGGGATCAGCGCGGAGGAGTACCACCAGGTGCTGGCCGACGCGGCCTGCGTGCGCCTGCTCAGCCTCACTGCGTCGGACGACGGCGAGGAAAGCACGGTGCTCGACGTGGTCGACGAAGGCAGCCTCGGGCCGGCCGAGAACGTCGAGCGCGACGGCATGCGCGAGGCGCTGGCCGGGGCGATCGGCGGCCTGCCCGAGCGCGAGCAGCTGGTGATGTCGCTGTACTACGAGCAGGAATTGAACCTCAAGGAAATCGGCGCCGTGCTCGGCGTGAGCGAGTCGCGCGTGTGCCAGATCCACGGCCAGGCGGTGATCCGGCTGCGTGCCCGGCTCACCGGGTGGCGAAGCTGAGAGCCTGTTTATGACCTCCAAGTACTCCGCGTTGTCATCGAGTGGCCGCCAGGTGGTAGTGCGTGGCGCAGCGCCTGACTGGCTGTCAGGCCAAGCCGCGCGCTGCCGCATGGCGGCCACTCGATGGCAACCCTTCGGGCCGGGTCTGTTTGCCCGCATGCCGGCGTCATCACTCGGTCGTGGACGGACGTCCACTCCCTCGTTCTTCCTTGGCCTGCGCGCAAACAGTTCCCGGCGCGGAGCACTTGGAGGTCATAAACAGGCTCTTAGAACCCCATGAATCCCCGCGGCCGGACCTCGGCCTGTACCGCACGTGGAGAAAGCGTTTGGACAAGAACATGAAAATCCTGGTGGTGGACGACTTTTCCACCATGCGTCGGATCGTCCGCAACCTGCTGGTCGAGCTTGGCTTCAGCAACCCGCTGATCCAGGAGGCCGACGACGGCGAGAGCGCGCTGGCGATGCTGCGCAGCCAGCCGTTCGACCTGGTGGTGACCGACTGGAACATGCCGAACATGACCGGCATCGACCTGCTGCGCGCGATCCGCGGCGAGGACGCGCTGAAATGCCTGCCGGTGCTGATGGTCACCGCGGAGAACAACCGTGACCAGATCATCGCCGCCGCACAGGCCGGCGTGAACGGCTACATCGTCAAGCCGTTCACCGCGGTCACGCTCAAGGAAAAGCTCACCAAGATCTTCGAACGGATCGCCGCCAGCGGAGTCAGCGCATGAACGTCACTTCCCCCCTTGCCATCGACGAGATGCTGCCGCCGGAACTGCGTGATCTGCTGAACAGTCCCGAGGGCCCGGCGTTCGAGCAGGCGCTGGACGTGATGGTGCGCCAGCGCGAGCAGCGCCTGTTCCGCGCGCTCGGCCAGCTGGCCCGCGACCTGCACGACGCGGTGCGCCGGCTTGGCGGCGAACTGGCCCAGGAGGGCGTGCCCGGCATCGTGGCCGACGCGCGCCAGCATCTGCAGGACGTGCTGGAGATGAGCGCGCAGGCGGCCCACCGCAGCCTCGATTTCGCCGATCGCATGCGGCCCCAGGCCGAATCGCTGACGCGCAACGCCGGCCAGGTGCTCGAGTGGACCAACGGCAACGACGCCGCCGCGGTGCTGGCGCGCGAGGCGGTGGCCTTCGCCGGCAGCTGCCGCGAAGGCCTGGCCGACATGGTGCTGGCGCAGTCGTGGCAGGACCTTACCGGGCAACGCATCAAGAAGGTCGCCAGCTTCATCGGCACGGTCGAATCCTCGTTGCTGGAACTGGTGCGGCTGACCGGCGCGCTGGCCGGCAGCGAGGCGCCGGCCAGCGCGGCCAAGGTGTCCAGTCAGGAGGATGCCGACCGCCTGCTGAGCGAATTCGGCTTCTGAGCGCACCGGCCATGGATGCGGAACTGGACAACGAGTTGCGCCAGGACTTCCTGGTCGAGGCGGGCGAACTGCTGCAGCGCCTGGACGAGCAGCTGGTCGGGCTGGAGGCGGCGCCGGGCGACGGCGAGCTGCTGAATGCCGTGTTCCGCGCCTTTCACACCGTCAAGGGCGGCGCCGGCTTTCTCGCCCTCGAGCCGATGGTGCTGCTGTGCCACCACGCCGAGGACTTGCTCAACGAGGCGCGCAACGGCAAGCTGGTGCTGGGCGCCGTGCAGATGGACGCGCTGCTGCACGCGCTGGACCTGCTCAACGGCATGATGGCCGCCGTGGGCGCCGCCGCGCCGCTGCAGATGCCGCCGCCGGCGTTGCTGGCCGCGCTGCTGCCGGAAGCCCGACCGGTGGCGGTCGCTGCGCCGGCGCCGCCGGTCGCCGCCGCCGGCGGCAGCATCGACGACAGCGAGTTCGAGGCGCTGCTGGACAGCATGTACGGCAACGCCGCGCCGGGCGCGGTTGCGCCGGCGCCGTTGCCCGCCGCGCCACCGGCGTCGGCGACGAGGACGATCGACGACGACGAGTTCGAGGCCCTGCTGGATACGCTGCACGGCAAACCCGGCCAGCCGGCTGCGCCGATGCCGGCGCCGGTCGCCGTACCCGCGCCGGCCGCGCCCGGCACCCCGTCCAATGCCGCCACCACCACCCCGGCCGCGGCGCCCGCACACCACGCGGCGCCGGTGGAGAACAGCGTGCGGGTCGACACCGCGCGGCTGGACCTCCTGGTCAACCATGCCGGTGAACTGGTGCTGCTGCGCAACCGCCTGCTCAGCCTGGCCGCGCGCCACGGCAGCGACGCCCTGGCCGCGGCGGCGAACGAGCTGGATCGGGTCACCGACGAGCTGCAGGGCGCGGTGATGGGCATGCGCATGCAGCCGGTGGGCCGGTTGTTCCAGCGCTTCCCGCGGATCGTGCGCGACCTGGCGCGCCAGCTCGGCAAGGACGTGGAACTGGTGCTGGAAGGCGAGGGCACCGACCTCGACCGCGGCCTGGTCGAGGCGCTGGCCGACCCGCTGATCCACCTGCTGCGCAATGCGCTCGACCACGGCGTGGAGCTGCCGGCCGAGCGCGAGCGGGCCGGCAAGCCGCGCAAGGGGCGCGTGTGCCTGTCGGCCAGCCAGCGCGGCGAGCGCATCGTGATCGCGGTGCGCGACGACGGTCGCGGCATGGACCCGGAGATCCTGCGCCGCAAGGCGGTCGAGAAGGGCGTGATCGACGCCGTGCAGGCCGCACGGCTGAGCGAGGCCGAATGCTACGAGCTGATCTTCCGCCCGGGTTTCAGCACCGCCGCGGTGGTGTCCGACATCTCCGGCCGCGGCGTCGGCATGGACGTGGTGAAGACCCGTGTGGCCGAACTCGGCGGCACCTTGCAGGTGCGCTCGCAGCTGGGCCACGGCAGCGAACTGGAGCTGACCGTGCCGCTGACCCTGGCGGTGCTGCGCGTGCTGATGGTGCGCGTGGACACGCGGCTGTTCGCGCTGCCGCTGGGCAACGTGGCGGAGGTGTTCGAGCTGGACGCGGGCCAGGACTGCCTGCTGGACGGCCGCCTGGTCGCCCGCCATCGCGGCCGCGCGCTGCCGCTGCTCGACCTCACCGGCTGGGCCGGGGCGCCGGCGGCGGCGGGCCGCCACGTGGTGGTGCTGCACATCGGCCACCGGCGGCTGGGTTGCCTGGTGCACGAGGTGCTCGGTCGCGAGGACGTCATCGTCAAGCCGCTGGGGCCGCTGTTCGGCGGCGTGCCGGGCATCGCCGGCGCCACCGTTACCGGCGATGGCCGGCTGGCGCTGGTGATGGACCTGGCCAGTCTGGCCGGCCTGGCCGGTGACGACGACCAACCTTCCACTTCACTGCAATCGACCGGCTGATCGGCATGGATCTGGTAAGCATCATCGGCACCATTCTGGCCTTCGTGGTGATCATCCTCGGCACCATCCTGAAGGGCTCCACCGTGGGTGCGCTGTGGAACGCCGCGGCGTTCGTGATCGTCTTTGCCGGCACCGCCGCCGCCTTGCTGGTGCAGACCCAGGGCAAGGTGCTCAGGCATGCGTTCAAGATGCTTTCGATGATCTACCGGCCGCCGCAGCACCAGCCGGGCGACCTGATCAGCCGCATCGTCGGCTGGAGCGAGATCTCGCGCCGGCAGGGCCTGCTCGGGCTGGAACCGCAGATCGAGGCGGAGCCCGACCCGTTCGTCAGCAAGGGGCTGCAGCTGCTGGTCGACGGCGGCGAGCCGGAGGCCATCCGCAGCGTGCTCGAGGTGGACCTGGAAACCCGCGAGTCGATCGACCTGGCCGGCGCCAAGGTGTACGAGATGGCCGGCATCTACTCGCCCACGCTGGGCATCATCGGCGCGGTGATGGGGCTGATGGCGGTGATGCAGAACCTGGCCGACCCGAGCAAGCTCGGCCACGGCATCGCCGCCGCGTTCGTGGCCACCATCTATGGCGTGGCGCTGGCCAACCTGTTCATGCTGCCGATGGCGGCACGGCTGAAGGGCCTGATCAGTAAACAGACGCGGATGCGCGAGATCCTGATCGAGGGCCTGGTGTCGATCGCCCAGGGCGACAACCCGCGGCAGATCGAGGCGCGCCTGCAGGGTTATGTCCCATGAGGAGGCGACGGCACGAGGAGCACCAGAACCACGAGGCCTGGGCGATTCCCTACGCCGACCTGATGACCCTGCTGCTGGCGTTCTTCGTGGTGATGTACGCGGTCTCGGTGGTCAACGAGGGCAAGTTCCGGGTCATGTCCGAGTCGCTGATCGAGGCGTTCAACGGCTCCAGCCGCGCCATCGCGCCGCTGCCGCCGACCAAGATCCGGCCGCACAACATCGCCCCGGCGATCGCCGCGCCGAGCGGGCAGTCCGGTTCGTCGATCGTGCCGATCGCGGTGCCCATCCCGCCGCATCCGGTGCCGGCCAGCGGCGGCAGCGGGCGCGAAGCGGGCCACAAGGCGAAGCCGCCGGAAACCCTGGGGCGCATCGAGGACCAGGTGCGCAAGGCGCTGCAGCCGCTGATCGACCGCAAGCTGGTGGTGGTGCGGCACAAGCCCGACTGGCTGGAGATCGAGATCCGCACCGACATCCTGTTCCCCAGCGGCGTGGCGCAGCTGTCGGAGCCGGCCACCGAGGTGCTGCACGACCTGGCGGCGATCCTGGCCAGCTTCGGCAACCCGCTGCGGGTGGAAGGCTTCACCGACGACATGCCGATCAGCAACACGCTGTACCCGTCGAACTGGGAACTGTCGGCGGCGCGCGCGGCCAGCGTGGCGCGGCTGTTTTCCACCAGCGGGATCGCCCCCGCGCGACTGGGCATCATCGGCTGGGGCGAGACGCGCCCGATCGCCGACAACGCCACCGTGGAGGGCCGCAACCAGAACCGGCGCGTGGTGGTGGTGGTGATGAGCGACCACCCGACCGCGCCGCGCGACCGCGCCGCCCCGGAGAACGTCGGCCAGCTCGCCGGCCTGGCGGACCCGCCGCCGACGTCCGACGTGCTGCCCACCGTGCGCGTCACCAGTGGCGAGCAGGCCACCGCGCGCGCGCCGGCGGACGCCGCGGGAACTCCCGCGCCGTCACCGGTCGCCGGCAGTGCGCACCAGGCCGGCATGAGCAAGTGAAGCCGATGAATGCCTTACCCTGCCAAGGAGCACAAGCATGAGCGCCCCCGCCCCCGCGTCCGCGCCGCCCGCCCGCCACTGGCTGTCGTTCCGCATCGGCGCGCAGCTGTATGCAGCGCCGCTGGACGAGGTCGGCGAAGTCATCCGCGACGGCGACCTGACCCCGGTGCCGGGCGCCGCCGCCGACCTGCTCGGCGTACGCCACCTGCGCGGGCGCATCGTGCCGGTCATGGACGGCCGCCGCCGGCTCGGCCTGCCGGCGCTGCCGGAGGCCAACCCGGCAAGCGTGCGCGTGGTGATGTTGTCGCAGGCGGGCCAGCGGGTCGGCCTGCGCGTGGATGCGGTCGGCGAGCTGCTGTGCAGTGACGGCATCGACATCGCGCCGCCGCCGCCGGGTCGCGCCAGTCGCGACGACGACCCGGTCAGCGGCGTGCTGGCCTGGCAGGGCGGTTTCGTGGCCCTGCTCGACGTGCGCCGGCTGTGCCGGGCGGACGATGGCGGCAGCCATGTGGCTTGAGCTTGGCGTGGCCGTGCTGCTGCTGTTGGCGCTGGCGCAGTCGTTGCTGCTGTGGCATGGCGGGCGCCAGTTGCGCGAGCTGCAGCGGCGCGTCGCTGCGCTGTCGCACGAGGCGGGCTTCGCCTGCACCGACGTGCCGACCTCGATGCTGGTGACGGTGCTGGGGCGGCTGGAGCGCCAGCTCGGCCGGGCCGAACAGCCGCCGCTACGGCAGTCCTATGAACTGGCCCAGCGGCTGGCGCGCGAAGGCGCCGACGTCGAGCAACTGGTCAGCCGCTGCGGCCTGTCGCGCGACGAGGCGAAGCTGGTGCTGCAGATGCATCCGGCCGGTTCCTGAACGTGGATCGGGGCGGTCATTCTTCCGCCGCGTCGTACACCGCGGCCAATACCGAGGCCGCTGCCGCGTAGAGCAACGCCGGCACGTCATCGCGCAGGCGCAGCGAAGCCAGCAATGCGGCGATCTGCGGATCGTGATGCAGCGGCAGGCCCAGCACCTGCGCGCGTGCCAGCAGCGCTTCCAGTGCCTCGGGCGGCATCGGCCTGGTCTCGGCCTGGTTGGCGCCGGCCAGCCGCAGGCTGACTCGGCGCGGGGGCGAGTAGGGCGGCGCGTTCATGCGGTGGCCTGCAGCAGCACGGCGCTGTGCCGGCCCGGCGGTTGCGGCAGGCCGACCTGGCAGCTCAGCTGGTCGAGCAGTACGCCGCAGGCGGCCAGCCGCTGGCGCAGTGGGCCGAACTGGCGTTCCAGCCGCTGCGCGGTTTCCATCTGCTCGGCCCACAGGCGTACCGTCAGCCGCGGTTCGCGCAGTTGCAGCTCGCCCTGCAGCGGGCCCAGCGCGGGCAGGTCCAGCGCGAAACCGAGCGTCCAGCCGTGGCCGCCGTCGGCGGGATCGATGCTGAGCTCCAGCTGCAGTTGCAGCACGTCGCGGCCATCCTCGCCCTGCAGCGGAATCTCGATCATCCAGGCTGGCAGCGGGCTGGCGCTGGCGTCCAGCTGGGCCACCTCCACCCGCGCCAGCGCCGCCTTCACCTCGCCATGCAGGCGGTCCAGCAGCGGACCCACGCCATCGTCGGCGGGCGCCAGCGGCAGCGGCACGCGCGGCTGCGCATGCATGCCACGCTGCAGCATCGGCGGCGCGGCATCGTTGCGGTTGGCTGGCACGGGCGCCGGCGCGCGACGGTCGAGCAGCGCGGCCAGGCGCAGCAGCGCGCCTTTCCAGTCGTCCTCGGCCAGCGCTGCCAGGTTGCCGTGCGGGCTGGCCAGGCGCGACTCGAAAAACAGTCCGCTGCGATTGATGGCCTCGCGCAGGCCTTCGCCACGGGTGATTTCGGCCGGCGTGCGCAGCGATTGCTCGAGCAGCGCCAGCGCCGTGCGCAGCTCCGGCGGCAACTGGCGCAGCACCGGTCGTTGCGCCAGCGTGCCCAGCGTGGCGAGCAGCGGCGCGTAGCCGTTCTGCTGCGGCAGGCGCTCGCGCAGCACGCGCTGGAAGGTGGCGTCGGCCGGCTGCGGCAGCATCTCCAGTTGCGGCTGCGCGCCCAAGCTCAGCACGCGCACCTGGAACTGCGCCGGCAACTGGCCGCCGGGCAGCTCCGTCTCCACCGCGAGCGCGCCAACCTGCAGCACCAGCAGGCCCTGCGGATTCACCCCCAGCGGGCGCGCCGACAGCACCGTGCCGATGTGCCAGCTTTGCGCCGTGGTGCCGGAGGCGGCACCGGCCCAGGTGAGGGCGGCCAGGCTGGTCGGTTGGATGATCAAGTCGGTTCCTGCGCGCGGGGCGGTGGGCGATCGGGTCCGTCCTGCAGGACATCGGCCGCGCGCGGCCGAACTTGAGCCGCGGTCGGCAGCGGACGCACGGCGGATGCGCCGCCGGCATTTTCGCTCGCCATTGCTGCGCAAGCAGGGATTCAGTGCCGTTGTCCTGCAAGGGTCTGCAGGCGGCCTTCGCCTGGGTGACGAAGGTTGCCGAGGCGCCCTAAAGCGATCGCACCGGTGGCCGATAAGCAATTCGTCAGCGCCAACGAGCGCGCGTGGAGCGGCGGCATGGCCGGCAAACGAGCGGCGACGCAGAAACAGGACGAGCGGCCAGCGGCGCCGGACGGCGCGGCCGCGGTGGTGCTGCCCGCGGACTGCCGCCTCGCCGCCCAGGCCGCGCTGCAGGCGGAGCTGGTCGGAGCGCTCGAACGCGGCGCCGGTGTGGTGCTGGACGCCAGCGCGGTGGAGCGCGTCGACACCGCGGCGCTGCAGTTGCTGGTGCTGCTGCGGCGTGAGCTTGCGTCACGCGACGGCGCGCTGGCGTGGCGTGGCGCGAGCGCGGCTTTCAACGAGGCGGCCGGCCTGCTCGGCCTGGCGCGGATTCTGGAACTGCCGGCCGCGGGGCCGGCCTGAACGAGGTGGCAGCATGGCAAAGATTCTTGCGGTGGACGATTCGGTTTCGATGCGCGGCATGGTGGCGTTCACCCTGCGCGGCGCGGGACACGAGGTGGCCGAGGCCGAGAACGGGCAGCTGGCGCTGGACGTCGCGCGCGGCAGCTCGTTCGACCTGGTGCTGGCCGACGTCAACATGCCGGTGATGGACGGCATCGCGATGGTGCGCGAGCTGCGTGCGATGGATGCCTACAAGGGCGTGCCGATCCTGATGCTGACCACCGAGTCGCACACCGAGAAGAAGATGGAAGGCAAGGCGGCCGGCGCCACCGGCTGGCTGGTCAAGCCGTTCGACCCGGAACAGCTGCTGGCCACCGTCAAGCGCGTGCTGGGCTGAGGAAACGCCGATGGCGACGGTCGACCTGACCCAGTTCCACAAGACCTTCTTCGAGGAAAGCCTGGAAGGGCTCGACGCGATGGAGGCGGCGTTGCTGGCGCTGGACTCGGGTTCGACCGACCACGAGTTGGTGCACACGATCTTCCGCGCGGCGCATTCGATCAAGGGCGGCGCGGCGACCTTCGGCTTCGCCGACGTCGCCGCGTTCACCCACGTGGCCGAATCGCTGCTCGAAGAAGTGCGCAGCGAGCGCCGCGCGGTGGATACGGCACTGGTCGACCTGCTGCTACGCTCGGTCGACTGCCTGCGCGCGATGCTGGCGCGATCCGCCGGCGGCCAGCCGGCAGCTGATGCCGACAGCGAGGCGCTGCGCGGCGAACTGCTGCGCCTGGCCAGTGGCGAGGCGGTGGCGGCGCCCGCCGCGGTCGCGTCCGGAGTCGCATCGGCAAGCGGCTGGGACATCCGTTTCGTCGCGCTGCCGCACCTGCTGCAGACCGGCAATGATCCGCTGCGGCTGTTCCGCGAGCTGGAGCAGCTGGGTCGGCTGGAGGTGCGGCGCGCGTTCGTACTCGACAGTGCGCCGGCGCGGCTGGCCGAGCTCGATCCCAGCCAGTGCCACCTGGGCTGGGAGCTGCGCCTGCACGGCGCGGTGGCGCGCGGCGACGTCGACGCGGTGTTCGACTGGCTCGACGGCGACTGCGAACTGGCCATCGAGGCGTTGCCCGGGGAGACGTCGGCGACCGCGGCGGATCCGCTGGCGATGGCCGCGCCGGCAACGGCACCCGTGCCCGCAGCTGCTGCGCCGCCGGCGCGCGAGACGGCCACCGTTCGCGCCGCTTCCGGCGAAGGCAGTTCGATCCGCGTGGGCGTCGACAAGGTCGATGCGCTGATCAACATGATGGGCGAGCTGGTGATCACCCAGTCGATGCTCAGCGACATCGGCGAGAATTTCCGGCCGTCGCAGCTGGAGCGCCTGCGCGAAGGCCTGCTGCAGCTTGAACGCACCACCCGCGAGCTGCAGGAGAGCGTGATGCGCATCCGCATGCTGCCGATCGGCTCGGTGTTCAACCGCTTCCCGCGGCTGGTGCGCGACCTGGAGCGCAAGCTCGGCAAGCAGGTCAGGCTGGAGTTGCACGGCGAACATACCGAGCTGGACAAGACGGTGCTGGAAAAGATCGGCGACCCGCTGGTGCACCTGGTGCGCAACGCGATCGACCACGGCCTGGAGCTGCCGGCGCAGCGCAAGGCCGCCGGCAAGCCGGAGAACGGCACGCTCAAGCTCAACGCCTACCACGAAGGCGGCAACATCGTGGTGCAGATCAGCGACGACGGCGCCGGGCTCAACCGCGCCGCCATCGTGGCCAAGGCGCAGCAGCGCGGGCTGCTCGGCGCCGGCCAGGAACCCAGCGACGCCGAGGTAGCCGAGCTGATCTTCCAGCCGGGCTTCTCCACTGCCGCGCAGGCCACCGACCTGTCCGGCCGCGGCGTCGGCATGGACGTCGTACGGCGCAACGTGCGCGATCTCGGCGGCAGCGTCGGCGTGAAGAGCGAAGCGGGCAAGGGCAGCGTGTTCACCATCGCGCTGCCGCTGACCCTGGCGATCATCGACGGGCTGGTGACCGCGGTGGGCGATGAGCGCTACATCGTGCCGCTGACCTCGATCGTCGAGTCGCTGCGGCTCAAGCCAGAGGCGGTGCGCCGGATCACCGGCGGCGGCGAGGTGTTTCATTTCCGCGAGGAATACCTGCCGATCATGCGCCTGCACCGCGCCTTCGGTTGCGCCGACGCGGTCACCGAGATCGAACGCGGCATCGTGGTGGTGATCGAGGACGCCGGCCGGCGCATGGGCCTGCTGGTGGACGACCTGCTGGGCCAGCAGCAGGCGGTGATCAAGTCGCTGGATGCGCATTACCGCCGCGTGCAGGGCATCTCCGGCGCAACCATCCTCAGCGACGGCTCGGTGGCGTTGATCGTCGACGTGGGCGGCGTGGTGCGGCTGGGACAGCGCAGCAAGGCCGCTGCCTGAGAGGTCGTGATTTTTCAACCTCTCAGGCCGGCCACGGCGAGGCCACGGCGAGGGCATGGCGAGGGCATGGATGCCCGAGTTGAGGCAACGCAGGAGCAGTTGCCCGATGCCCGAGTTGAGGCAACGCAGGAGCGGTTGCCCGATGGCCGGGCTTGAAACAGTCACGCCAGTGATTGTTTCATGTGAGCGAGTCCGGGCGTGTACTGGACTCGCGACGGAAGAAAACCACAGGAAGTGGTTTTCTTCACAAGCCCTGAGCGCAGGAGTCGGCCGGTCTGTGCCAAGCAGCCAGGGAGCCGTCATCGACGTGAAGGAGGGTATCAAATCAATCGAGGCCATGGGGTCCGCATACTCCAACGGGAGGGAGGCATGTTTTCCAATGTGCACGACTTTTTTCATCGCTTGAGTCTCAATATCAAGGTGATGCTGGTGGTGGCCGTGGTGCTGGTCGGCTTGGTCGCGCTCACTGTGATGAACACCTTCCAGGGCCGCGATCTGTTGGTGCGTGGCGTGCAGGGGGCGTTGCAAAACAACGTGGAATCGGCGATCTCCATCGCCACGGCCTGGGATGAACGTGCCGCCAGGGGCGAATTGAGTCGGGCCGAGGCGCAGAAGCGCGCATTGGCGCAGATCCACGACATGCGGTGGGGCGATGGTGCAGGCTACGTGTTCGCCTTCGGCGACGACTACACGCTGGCCGAGCATCCGATAATGCTGGACAGGCTCGGCAAGAGCGTACGCGACATGGTGGACCGGAATGGCAAGCCGATCTTCCAGCTGATGCGCGAAGTGGACGCTCGGGACGGCAGCGGCGTCACCTATTACGACTGGCCGAAGCCCACCAGCAAGAAGATCGTGGGCAAGATCACCTACTCGGCGTTGTACAAGCCTTGGGGCATGCACTTTGGCGCCGGCGCCTACCTCGACGAGGTCGATGCGCAATTCGTGCACATGATGAAAGTGCGCATGGCCAGGGTGGCGTTGATGGCGCTGCTGGTGGTGCTGGTGGTGTGGTTGACCATGCAAAGCATTCGTCGCAGCATCGGCGGCGAGCCGACATTCGCGGTGAAGATGGTGGGCCGCATGGCTGACGGCAATCTGTCGGTGGAAGGCGCCGAGGGCGTGAAGCTGGCGTCGGGCAGCATGATGCACGCGATGCAACGGCTGCACCTGAAACTGATCGAGGTGGTGGGCCAGGTGCAACATGGCTCGCAGGCAGTGAGCAGTGCCGCGCAGCAGATCGCCAAGGGCAACGACGACCTGAGCCAGCGCACGCAGGAACAGGCCTCCAGCCTGGAGGAAACCGCCTCGTCGATGGAGGAAATGACCTCTACCGTGAGGCAGAACGCGGAGAACGCCAGCCACGCCAATCAGTTGGCGAACGGCGCGCGCGAACAGGCCGAGCGCGGCGGCCAGGTGGTGGCGCAGGCAGTGGCGGCGATGGGCGAGATCAGCGCATCGAGCCGCCGGATCGCCGATATCGTCGGTCTGATCGACGAGATTGCGTTCCAGACCAACCTGCTCTCGTTGAACGCAGCGGTGGAGGCGGCACGCGCCGGCGAGCAGGGCCGCGGCTTCGCGGTGGTGGCCAGCGAGGTGCGCAGCCTGTCGCAGCGCAGCGCAGCGGCGGCGAAGGAAATCAAGGTGCTGATCGGCGAAAGCGTGGATCGGGTGCAGGCCGGCAGCGCGCTGGTGGAGCAGTCCGGTGCGGCGCTGGCGGACATCGTGGACAGCGTGAGGAAGGTCACCGACATCGTGGCGGAGATCGCGGCAGCCAGCCACGAGCAGTCGGCCGGCATCGACCAGGTGAACCGCGCGGTGATGCAGATGGACGAAGTGACCCAGCAGAACGCGGCGCTGGTGGAGGAAGCCGCGGCGGCGGCGCGGGCGATGCAGGAGCAGGCCGGCCAACTGCAGCGGCAGATGAGGTTCTTCCGGTTGGACGGCGCGCCGGCAAAGCCCGCGCAGGCGGCGCCGGCCTCGGCGCGCGTGGTGGCGTTGCCGCGCAAGCCGGCGACTCGCACGGCCGAACCGACCCGGTCGACCGCGGCGGCCGGCGGCTGGACCGAGTTCTGAGAGGTTGTGATTTTTTCAACCGCTCAGGCCGGCCACGGCGAGGGCATGTCGAGGGCATGGATGCCCGAGTTGAGGCAACGCAGGAGCAGTTGCCCGATGCCCGAGTTGAGGCAACGCAGGGAGCGGTTGCCCGATGCCCGAGTTGAGGCAACGCATGTGAGCGAGTCCGGGCGTGTACCGGACTCGCGACTGAGGAAAGCCACAGGATGTGGTTTTCTTCACAAGCTCTGGGCGTAGCCGTTTTCCGCTGCCGCTGCCGCTGCCGCCGCTGCTGCCGCTGCTGCCGCTGCTGCCGCTGCTGCCGCTGCTGCCGCGAGGCCGGCAGCAGCGGTTTTGCCCGGCGACTGCGCTGTACTCAAGTCCTCCCTGGCAAGGCCGATACAGGCATCGAGGCCGGGTGCCTGCAGACACCCCTCACAAGGTAGACGATCCATGCATGAAAACAACGCGGACACGGCGCCCACCGTGCAGCAGCTCACCTTCAGCCTGGCTGGCGAGGAGTACGGCGTCGACATCCTGACGGTACGCGAGATCCGCGGCTGGACGCGGGTCACCCGCATTCCGCAGACGCCCGCCTATGTGCTCGGCGTGTTGAACCTGCGCGGCGCGATCGTGCCGGTGATGGACCTGCGCCTGCGCTTCGGGCTCGAGCGTGAGAGCTACGGCGACAGCACGGTGATGATCGTCGTGGCGGTGGCCGAGCGCCTGTTCGGCATCGTGGTGGATGCGGTGTCCGACGTGGTGGACATCGACATGGCGGCGATCCGGCCGGTGCCCGACATGGGCGCGATCGTCGACACCCGCTACCTGAAGGGCCTGGCCACCCATGCCGAACGCATGGTGATGCTGCTGGACGTGGAGAAGCTGATGCGTCCGGAAGACGTTGAAACCCTGGACGCCGCGCTGACGGACGTCCGGGATGTCGAAGTTGCCGCCTGATCCGATCCGGGAATCACGATGAACATCAAGAAATTCATGGCACGTTTTACCAGGCTGCCGACGCTGTCCGTCAAGGCGCGCCTGATCGGCACGTTCGCGCTGCTCGGGCTGATGCTCGCGGCGGGCGCGGCGGTCGGCCTCGGCATGATGCAATGGCAGAACGAGGGCCTGCGCCACAGCTACGAGGAGGGTATGGTGCCGGCGCAGCTGATGGCCACCTTGCGCGCCAGGTCGCTGATGAACTTCGTCGTGCTCGGCGAGGCGGCGGGGGCGATCAAGAAGCCTGACCAGGTGAGGCAGAAGGTTGCGGAGTCCGAGAAGCTCCAGCAGGAGGTCGCCGGGATCGACAAGCAGCTGTCGGCGCTGCCGATGAGCCCGCAGATCGCGGCGAAGTACAAGGCCTACCGCGCCACCGACGCGGAGTACGAGAGCGGCCTGAAGGACATCTACGATGCCCTGCGCCAGGCCGATGAAGGCACCAGCGACCTGCTGGAAATGCAGGTGCGCCCGCAGCTGATGCTGCGCGTGGACACGCTCGACAAGCTCACGCAGGCGCAGAGCGACGAGGTGAAGCAGACGTACCAGACCCAGGTCGGCCGCTACAAGGTGGTGCGGCTGCTGGTGCTCGCCGCGCTTATTGGCGGCCTGCTGCTCGCACTGCTGGTGTCGACCTTGCTGGTGCGCTCGATCAGCGGCACGCTGGCGCATGTGGTGAAGGTGGCGCATGCCATTTCCGAAGGCCAGCTGGGCCATGCGATCAGGGTCGGGCGGCACGATGAGCTGGGCCGGCTGCTGGAGGCCTTCCGCGTCATGGACGAGCGCCTCGGCGCGATCGTGGGCGAGGTGCGCCACGGCTCCGATGCGGTCAGCAGCGCCGCGCAGCAGATCGCGCGTGGCAACGACGACCTCAGCCAGCGCACGCAGGAGCAGGCCTCCAGCCTGGAGGAAACCGCCTCGTCGATGGAGGAGATGACCTCCACCGTGAAGCAGAACGCGGAGAACGCCAGCCACGCCAACCAGCTCGCCCGCGGCGCGCGCGAGCAGGCCGAGCGCGGCGGCGAGGTGGCCGGCAAGGCGATTGCCGCGATGGGCGAGATCGACGCCTCCAGCCGCAAGATCGGCGACATCGTGGGGCTGATCCAGGAGATCGCGTTCCAGACCAACCTGCTGGCGCTGAACGCGGCGGTGGAAGCGGCGCGTGCCGGCGAGCAGGGCCGCGGCTTCGCGGTGGTGGCCAGCGAGGTGCGCAGCCTGGCGCAGCGCAGCGCCGGCGCGGCGAAGGAGATCAAGGGCCTGATCGCCGAGAGCGAGGAGAAGGTGAAGAGCGGCTCGGAGCTGGTCAACCAGTCCGGCAAGGCGCTGGCCGAGATCGTCGAGAGCGTGAAGAAGGTCACCGACATCGTGGCCGAGATCGCCGCGGCCAGCCAGGAGCAGTCGGCCGGTATCGACCAGGTCAACAACGCGGTGATGCAGATGGACGAGATGACCCAGCAGAACGCCGCGCTGGTCGAGGAGGCCTCGGCGGCGGCCCGCGCCATGCAGGAACAGGCCGGCGAACTATCCCAGCAGGTCGGCTTCTTCCACCTGGCCGGCGATGGCGCCGCGAAGGAGGCCGCGCCGCAGGATCGCGCGAAGGACGTGACCCGGGCCACCGAGGCGGTGTTCGCCGCCGTGCGCAAGACGCCGCCGCGGATGGCGTCCGCCGCCGAGACGGCGGACGCTGGCGCCTGGAAGGAATTCTGAGCATGGGCGCCGTCGCCGGCGCGATCGGAGGCGATCCGGTGCCGGCGGACGGCGGCGCGGTGCTGCTCGGCGATGCCGAGTTCCGCTTCCTGCGCGAGTTCGTCCACGAGTATTGCGGCATCTCGCTGGGCGAGCACAAGCGCCAGCTGGTGCAGGGGCGCCTGGCGCGGCGGCTGCGCGCGCTGGGCCTGCACCACTTCGGCGCCTATTGCGAGCTGTTGCGGCGCGACCCGGACAGCGAGCTGGACAACCTTGCCAGCGTGATCAGCACCAACGTGACCTCGTTCTTCCGCGAGCAGCATCATTACGACCTGCTGGTCGACGAATTGCTGCCGCAATGGCTGCAGCAGAAGCGCCGCAGCGGCGACCGCCTGCGGATCTGGTCCGCCGGCTGTTCTACCGGCGAGGAGCCGTACGCGCTGGCGATGGTGCTGGCCGAGGCGCTGGAGCGCCATGGCGGGGCGGGCCTGGATGCGAAGATCCTCGCCACCGACCTGTCGCCGCAGGCGCTGGAAACCGCGCGCAACGGCGTCTACCCGCTGGAACGGCTGGCCGGCGTCAGCGACGAACGCCGGCGCCGCTGGATGCTGCGCGGCGCCGGCGAATATGAAGGCTTCGCCTGTGTGCATCCGCGCCTGCGCGAACTGGTGAGCGTGCAGCCGCTGAACCTGTTGCACGAGTGGCCCATGCGCGGTCCGTTCGACGCGATCTTCTGCCGCAACGTGGTGATCTACTTCGACCAGCCGACCAAGCAGCAGCTGTTTCGCCGCTACGCCGCGCTGCTGCCGGCGGGCGGCTACCTGTTCCTCGGCCATTCCGAGTCGCTGCACGGCATCAACGACGATTTCGAGCTGATCGGCCGCACCGTCTACCGGAAGCGCGGATGACGCCGGTAGTGACGGTCGAGCGCCGTAGCGCCACGCTGCCCGAGGCCATGCCCGGCTTCGAGCACCTGCGCCGGTTCTGGGACCCGACCCAGGGCCGCATGGTGGTGCGGGTGCTGCCGGGCGAGTTCTACGTGAGCGGCAGCGACGAGCTGGTCAGCACCGTGCTCGGTTCGTGCGTGTCGGCCTGCATCCACGACGCGGAACGCGGCGTCGGCGGCATGAACCACTTCATGCTGCCCGAGCCCACCGGCGAGCGCGACAGCTGGTCGTCGGCCAACGGGCGCGCGGCGCGCTATGGCAGCGACGCGATGGAGCAGCTGATCAACGCCATCCTGAAGGCGGGCGGCCAGCGCGCGAACCTGCGCGTGAAGGTGTTCGGCGGTGGCCGCGTGCTGGCCCAGCTGAGCGACGTGGGCCAGCGCAACATCGACTTCGTGCACCGCTACATCGAGGCCGAAAGGCTGCAGCTGGCGGCGGAGGACCTGGGCGACGTCTACCCGCGCCAGGTGCAGTTCTTCCCGCACAGCGGCCGGGTCCGCGTGCGCCAGTTGCGCCGCAGCGACGACGTGGCGCTGGTGGCCGACGAGCGCGGCTACCTCAAGCGTTTGGCAAACGATCCGATAAAGGGTGAGGTCGAGCTGTTCTAGCGCCGTGGTTCCGGCGTGGCGATCGACCGGGCGACCGTCGCGGGCGACGGGGCCGTGGCTGCATGGCAAGGTGAGCAATGGATAGAGTGCGTGTTCTGGTAGTCGACGATTCCGCATTGGTGCGCAAGCTGATGTCGGCCATGCTCGCCTGCGATCCGGGCATCGAGGTGGTCGGCACGGCGGCGGACCCACTGATCGCCCGCGAGAAGATCAAGCAACTCAACCCCGACGTGCTGACCCTGGACGTCGAGATGCCGCGCATGGACGGGCTGACTTTCCTGGAAAACCTGATGCGGCTGCGACCGATGCCGGTGGTGATGGTGTCGTCGCTGACCACGGAAGGGGCCGACGTGACGCTGCGTGCGCTGGAGCTGGGCGCGGTGGACTTCTTCGCCAAGCCGAGCAGTGACCTCGCGTCCAGCTTCGGCGACGGCGCGCAGGAGATCTGCGCCAAGGTCAAGCTGGCGGCGCTGGCCAGGCCGCGCGCGCGCACCACGGTGCGCAAGCTGGACGTGGCGCCGCGGTTGTCGGCCGATGCGGTGCTGCCGCGCGTGCAGACCACGGGCACGCGCGGCGGCAGCCCGATCATCGCGATCGGCGCCTCCACCGGCGGCACCGAAGCGGTGCGTGTGGTGCTGGAGGCGATGCCGCCTGACGCGCCGCCGATCCTGGTGACCCAGCACATACCCGCCGCCTTCAGCGGCCCGTTCGCCGCGCGCATGGACCGCTGCTCGGCGATGCGCGTGTGCGAGGCGCAGGACGGCCAGCCGGTCCAGTCCGGCCATGCCTACATCGCGCCCGGCAGCCACCACCTGCTGGTGATGTGGGACGGCGCCAAGTACGTGTGCCGGCTGCACGACGGCCCGCCGGTGAACCGGCACCGCCCCAGCGTCGATGTGCTGTTCCGCTCGCTGGCGGCCAGCGCCGGCGCCGCCACCATCGCCACGCTGCTCACCGGCATGGGCGACGACGGCGCACGCGGTTTGCTGGAGTTGCGCCAGGCCGGCGCCGCCACCCTGGTGCAGGACGAGCCAAGTTCGGTGGTGTGGGGCATGCCCGGCGCCGCCTGGAAGTTGGATGCCGCCGCCGAGATGCAGCCGATCGACCACATGGCGGCACGCCTGCTGGCGCTGGCCCGCCGACCCCATACCGGCGCCAGCGGCGCCTGACCCGCGGATACTGGACCATGTCATTCACTCCTGCCTCGTTGTTCCGACACCAGCTTGTGGGCTGGATCGCCAGCGCCGTCGCCTTGTTGCTGGCGCTGGCCTGGCACCCCGCCTGGCTGGCGCCGCTGCTGGTGGTTGCGCTGACCTTGGCTTGGGCCGTGCCGACACGACCCGCCGCGCCGCCGGTTGCGCAGACTGTTGCCGGCGCGCGCGCCGAGCCGGTACGCGAGGCGCTGGAGGATGTGCGCAGCGCGCTGGTCGACGAGCTCGGCCATGCCACCCGCGAGCTGCATCAGGGCCTGGACCTGCTGCGCGACGCGGTGTCCGAGCTGGGCGGCGGCTTCGACGGCCTGTCCAGCAAGACCGCGCTGCAGCAGTCGCTGCTCAAGCAGATCATCGAGGTGCAGGACGGCGACGTGTCGGTGCAGGATTTCGCCGCGCGCACCGGCGACCTGCTGGAGCACTTCGTCGGCATGATCGTGCAGATGTCGCGCGAGAGCCTGCGCATCGTCTACCGCATCGACGGCATGGCGAAGGAGATGGACGCGGTATTCGGCCTGCTGCGCAACGTCAATACCATCGCCGAGGAGACCAACCTGCTGGCGCTGAACGCCGCGATCGAGGCCGCGCGCGCCGGCGAATCCGGTCGCGGCTTCGCGGTGGTGGCCGGCGAGATCCGCAACCTGGCGAGCAACTCCAACCAGCTCAACGAGCAGATCGGCGGCCACGTCGAGCGCGCGCGCTCGGCGATGGAGCAACTGCGCGGGCTGATCGGCGCAATGGCCTCGCAGGACCTCAACGTGGCCTTGTCGGCCAAGGGCGGCATCGACGCGATGACCGCCCATGTCACCGAGAGCGACGCGCGCACCAGCGCGGTGGCCGACCAGGCGGTGGAAATCAATCGCGGCCTCGGCAGCGACGTCTCCACCACCATCCGTTCGCTGCAGTTCGAGGACATCCTGAGCCAGCTGATCAGCCAGACCCGCACCCGGCTGACCGAGCTGCAGGAAGTCACCACCGAATGCACCCGCGACATCGAGGAGCTGGCCTGCGCTTCGCTGGAGGCCGACGCGCTGGAGGAACGCGCCCAGCGCGTGCGCAGCCGGCTGGCGATCCAGCGCGAGAAGGCGCGCCTGCGCTCGCGCGGCCCGGCGCTACAGAACACCATGGACGCCGGCGAAATCGAACTCTTCTGAGGATTGCCACATGATCGTCCACCACGACAGCGAACTCGATTGCCTGACCCTGCAGCTGGGCGAGCGTTTCGACTTCAGCATCCACCGCGATTTCCACGACGCCTGCCTGGGCAGCGGCAAGCCCGCGCGCAGCTACGTGATCGACCTGGGCGAGGTCACCGGCATGGACAGTTCGGCGCTCGGCATGCTGCTGCTGCTGCGCGAACACGCCGGCGCCGACCGCGCCGACATCCGCATCGTCAACGCCTCCGGCGAGCTGCGTGGCACCTTGCGCGTGGCCGGTTTCGACAAGCTGTTCGTGCTGCACTGAAGGCCCGCTGGCGCGGAGCGCTGCGCAGCGGCGGATACCAAAAAGGCTCCGCAAGGAGCCTTTTTGCGTCACGCTGCCGGCAGTATCACCAGGTGCGCACGTCGACCACGCTGACGGTGTAGCTGTCCATGTCCGCCTGGTAGCGGAACAGCCGGCCCAGGTCGAAGTGCACGGTTTCGCCCGGGGCGATGTTGGCGGTGCCGGCCGGCCAGCCCTGCTTGCTCTGCAGCACCTTGCCGCCGGCGTCCTTGACCTCGATGCGGATCTGCGCGGCCGAGGCCGCGGCACAGTTGTTGACCAGATCGCCGCGCAGGCTGAGGCGCGATGCCGCGACGCCGGGCTTGAAATCCTTGATGGCGAAATCGCCAGGTGCGCAGGCGGCCTGGGCAGCCAGCGGGGCGAACAGCAACACGGCGGAAACAACGAGGGCCTTCATGGGGGGAACTCCATCGGACAGTGGGGGAACCGCAACGCGGGAAACAGAACCACCCTCTATCGACACCACCACGCAGAACTTGAGCGCCATGCCGCGATCCCGCCGCCGCGCCGCGGTGCCGGGCGGCGCCGTCGGCTAAAGAATCCCCGCCGCGTGCCGATCTTTTTCCATGCCCGCATCGAAGGCATGCATCGGGATGGCCCCAAACTCATGAAGACGCTCCTCCTCTCCGCGGTACTCCTGTTCGCCCCGCTGGCCGCCCAGGCCAACTGCACTCCGAAGGACTTCGCCGTCAAGGACTTCAAGCCCGGGGTCAACAACACCGGAACGTCGACACGGATGAGCCTGCGCGGCGACCTGGTCAACAACTGCGCCGCGGCCTCGGCCGCGCAGATCCGCATCGACATCAAGGACGATGCCGGTTCCGTCATCCAGAGCAAGCAGGCGTGGCCGGCCGGCACCTCCAACATCGCCCCGGGCGAAACCGTGCACTTCGACCTGGGCCGGCTGTTCCGCTACCAGTCCGGCATGAGCAGTTTCACCATCAGCGTGGTCGACGTGCGCACCTGGTGAGCGGTCCTGCCCGTCGCGGCCGGTGCACTCAGCCGTTGGCGTGCTCGATGAACCACAGCCCGGCGAACAGCTTGGGGTCGATCGAATAGCCTTCGGCGGCGCGCGCGAACAGCCAGGCGCCCGCTTCGCGGCGCGGCACCTCGTGCACGGTGATGTTCTCGGTGTCGTCGCCGCCGCCGGGGCCGACCTTTTCCAGTTCCCACGCACGCACGAAGGTGATCATCTCGGTGCTCATGCCCGAGGACGACGGGCCGCGATGGACGAACTCCACCCGCTGGCAGCGCCAGCCGGTTTCTTCCTCCAGCTCGCGCCGCGCGGCCAGCTGGGCGCTCTCGTCGGCCTGACCAGCCAGATCGCCGACCAGGCCGGCCGGCATCTCGATGGTGTTCTGCAGGATCGACACGCGGTACTGCTCGACGAACAGCACCTTGTCCGACGGCGTCACCGCCAGGATGATCACCGCCCCGCCGGGGTTGTTGCGCTCGGCGTATTCCCAGCGGCCGCGCTTGCGCAGGCTGAGCCAGCGGCCTTCGTAGAGGGTTTCCACCGGCGCGGCGGCGTCGGCGGGAATGTGGCTGCGGGAGTCGTTCATCAATGATCGCGTCCGGGGGAAGGCCGGCGGACATCTTGGACGTTCCGCATGACAGCGACAACCGCCGGTCGCGTTACAGCCATTTCGCGCGCTTGAGCCCGAGGTAGATGCCGCCGACGACGCCGCCCACCACCACGATGATGCCGGGATAGGCCCAGGGCTGGGCGAGCTCGGGCATGTGGGTGAAGTTCATGCCGTACCAGCTGGTCAGCAGGGTCGGCGCGGCGAGCATGGCGGCCCAGCCGGCGAGCTTCTTCATCACCTCGTTCTGGCGCAGGCTGACCAGTGAGAGGTTGACGTTGATCGCCGCGGTGAGCATCTCGCGCATCGCGCCGATCGCCTCGTTGACGCGGAAGGCATGGTCGTAGACGTCGCGGAAGTACGCCTGCAGCACTTCGGGGATCAGGTTTGGGTGCAGCCGGATCAGCTGGTTGACGATGTCCTGCAGCGGCGCCACCGCCAGGCGCAGCGTCATCAGGTCGCGTTGCATGTCGTACAGCCGGCGCACCGTGCTGCTCTTGTACGTTTCGCCGAAGATGTCGTGTTCGAGCTGCTGCACCTCCTCGCGGAAGTCGCGCACGATCGGCAGCAGGTTGTCGACGATGAAGTCGAGCACGGCGTACAACCCGTAGCTGGGGCCGTTCGCCAGCAGTTCCGGCGTTTGCTCGCAGCCGCGCCGCGCCGGTGCGTAGGATTGCGAGGCGCCGTGGCGCACGGTGACCAGGTAGCGCGGGCCGAAGAAGATGTGCGTTTCGCCGAACGCCAGTTCGCCGTTGACCAGCTGCGCGGTCTGCACCACCAGGAACAGCGAGTCGCCGTAGGTTTCCAGCTTGGTGCGCTGGTGCGCGGCGTGCGCGTCCTCGATCGCCAGGTCGTGCAGGCCGAACTCATCCTGGATCTTGCCCAGCAAGGTCTCGTCCGGCTCGTACAGGCCGACCCAGACGAAGGTGTCGGGCTCGGCCAACACCTCGCTGATGGTGTCGATGGTGACCTCGCCGATCCGCGTGCCGTTGTTGCGGTAGGCGACGCAGTTGACCACCATCGGCAGGTTGGTCGGGGTCGCGGCGGGCGGCGTGGTCGGGTTCATGCACGCATGATGCCCCGCGCGGTGGGGCGCGGCAATTGCATCAGCGGCGGCGCAGGCTCCACGCCAGCGCCAGCCAGCACGGCAGGGCGAACAGCAGCCACGGCTGGTTCTGCTGCGCGATGCCGGGCAGCAGGTGCAGCAGCACGGCGACCATGCAGGCGAGCAGTTGCAGCGCGATCACGCCGTCGATGAAACGCGAGGCGGCAAGGCCGCGTTGCGCGCGCCACAGTGTCGGCAGCAGCACGAACGCGAGCGGGTTGAACAGCAGCAGGTTCGCGTTGGCCCACGCCGAGTGGTGGGTGGTCAGCGTCCACAGCACCAGCAGCAGCAGGCCGGTCATGCCGGCCGCGAGCAGGTACAGCGTGCCGAGCAGGGCGTAACCGGTCGGCCAGCCGCGGCGGGCGAGCACGATCAACCCGGCCAGCAGCAGGCCGGCCAGCGCCAGCGGCGGGCGCAGGTCGGGCGCGGCCGCCGGCGGCGCCTGCAGGCGGTTGGGCGAGACCAGCTGCTCGTCGCGCAGCAGCGGATGCAGGGCGCCATGGCCGTCGTCGACGCGCACCTCGCGCAACTGCGCCTGCAGCACCTCGGGCAGGAAGCTTTCCTGCCAGGCATTCAACGGCTGGTCGGCATACGGTCCCAGACCCAGATCGAGCAGCAGCGCCAGCCAGGGCTGTGCGCTCATCAGGCGCACGGTCTGCTGGCGGTAGGTCATGCCGCCGGCATGCGCCTTCAATGACGTTGCCAGCACGCCGCCCAGCGCCTTGTCCAGCGCGTCGCGCACGCGGGTAGTGCAGTTGTCGACGTAGTAGTCGTAGGCGTAGCCGGCATTTTCCGGGCGCAGGTTCCACAGCAGGTAGTCGCGCAGCGCGGCGGCCTGCGCGGGGCCGAGCGCCAGCGTCTGACGGGTGACCGAGCGGCCGGCCTCGACGTAGTAGCTCTCATCCTGCGCGCTGGGCCCCGCGTCCATCAGGTAATGCATGCGGCCGCGGGCGAAATTCACGAAGAAGTTCTTCTCGCTGAAGTCGAACACGCCGTAGTTGAAGTTGACCGCCTCGCCGGAGACCGTGTCGCGCAGCTCGATCGCGTCGTGGCCGAAGCGTTCCCAGTAGGTTTCGCCAGGGCCGTAGGTGACCAGCGACACCTCGAGGTTCGCGCCGGGGGCGTTGGCGATGCCGGCGTGGGCGGGCGAAAGCGCGGCCAGCAGCAACAGCGCGAGCAGCAGGAGGTGGCGGCCGACCAGTTTCATGCGGTGCTACTGCTTGACCACGCGGAAGGCCTGCACGCGGCGGTCGTCGGCTTCGGTGACGTGGAACAGGTAGCCGCCGACGGCGACTTCCTCGCCGATCTCGGGCAGGTGGCCGAACTCGGCAGTGACCATGCCGCCGACGGTGTCGTATTCCTCGTCGGGGAAATCGGCGCCGGTCTGTTCGTTGAAGTCCTCGATCGGGGTCAGCGCGCTGACCAGCCAGTCGCCGCCGGGCTGTTCATGCATCAGTTCGGGTTCTTCCTCGTCGTCGTGCTCGTCGTCGATCTCGCCGACGATCTGCTCCAGCACGTCCTCGATGGTGACCAGGCCGGCGACGCCGCCGTATTCGTTGACCACCAGCGCCATGTGGTTGCGGCTGAGCCGGAATTCCTCCAGCAGCACGTTCAGGCGCATCGACTCGGGGATCAGCACGGCCGGGCGCAGGATGGCGCGGATGTCGAAGTGCTCGGCGGCGCCGAAGTACTTCAGCAGGTCCTTGGCCAGCAGGATGCCGAGGATCTCGTCCTTGTCCTCGCCGTGCACCGGGAAGCGCGAGTGGCCGGATTCGACCACGGCGGCGAGGACATCGGGCAGCGGCGACTCGGCGGCCAGCATCACGATCTGCATGCGCGGCACCATCACATCGTCCACGCTCAGTTCGGTGACCTTGATCGCACCCTCGACCATGGTGAGGGTGTTCACGGACAGCAGTCCGTTGGTCTGGGCGGAGCGCAGTTCCTCGATCAGTTCGTCGCGGTTGCGCGGTTCGCCGGAAAACATGTGGCCCAGTCGATCCCACCAGGTTCGGTGGGCCGGGCCGCTGGTACTGCCAGGGTCGTCGCTCATTACTCGTTGGGGGTCTGCCCGAAACCGGGCGGAAGGCCGATTCTAGCGGAAAAAACGTGACGGTTCAGGGCACAAGCGCGCTGTTGCTGCTTTCCCTGCGGGCAGGGGGAGGCTGGAAGGAGGTGGCGGCGGGTGGCGGGGAAGATCAAAAGCGCACCCCACCCCGACCCTCCCCTGCGTTGCAGGGGAGGGAGCAAAGCGTTCAGGCGTAGGGGTCGGCGATGCCGAGGCCGGCCAGGACGCGGGTTTCCAGCGCTTCCATCGCTTCGGCTTCGGCCTCCTCGGTGTGGTCGTAGCCGAGCAGGTGCAGCACGCCGTGGACGGTGAGGTGGGCCCAATGGTCGCGCGGCGATTTGCCCTGCTCGGCGGCCTCGCGCAGCACCACCGGGGCGCAGATCGCCAGGTCGCCGATCAGCGGCAGCGCCACGCCGGGCGGCAGCTCGGCGGGGAACGACAGCACGTTGGTGGCGTAGTCCTTGCCGCGGTAATCGCGGTTGAGCGCGCGGCCTTCGTGGGCATCGACGATACGGATCGCCAGCTCGGCGCCTTTGCGCCGCTTCGCCCCGCGCAGCGCCGCCTCGACCCAGCGGCGGAAGCTGGCCGGCGCGGGCAGGCCGGCGCGCGGCACGGCGTAGCCGAGGTGGACGAGAACGGGATTCGGGATTCGGGATTCGGGATTCGGAAGAGCGGTGTGCGGCATGTCGGGTATCCGTGGCTGCGATGAAGATCAGGTTGCCGGTTTCGGCTTTTCCCGAATCTCCAATCCCGAATCCCGGATCCCGGCTTCTTCCTCGAACGCCTCGTAGGCGCGCACGATCTTCGCCACCAGCGGGTGGCGCACCACGTCGCGCGAGGTGAAGAAGGTGAAGCTGATGCCGGTGACCCCGCGCAGCACCTCGACCGCCTGGCGTAGGCCCGAACGGGTACTGCGCGGCAGGTCGACCTGGGTGACGTCGCCGGTGATCACCGCCACCGTGCCGAAGCCGATGCGGGTGAGGAACATCTTCATCTGCTCGACGGTGGTGTTCTGTGCCTCGTCGAGGATCACGTACGAATCGTTCAGGGTACGCCCGCGCATGTAGGCCAGCGGGGCGATCTCGATCACGTTGCGCTCGATCAGCTTGGCCACCTTCTCGAAGCCGAGCATCTCGTACAGCGCGTCGTACAGCGGGCGCAGATAGGGGTCGACCTTCTGGCTGAGGTCGCCGGGCAGGAAGCCGAGCTTCTCGCCGGCCTCGACCGCCGGGCGCACCAGGATCAGTCGCTGTACCCGGTTCGCCTCCAGCGCCTCGACTGCGCTGGCTACCGCCAGGTAGGTCTTGCCCGTGCCGGCCGGGCCCACGCCGAAGTTGATGTCGTGGCTGGCGATCGCGTGCAGGTAGCGCGCCTGGTTCGGGCCGCGGCCCTTGATCACCCCGCGCTTGACCTTGATCACCACCTCCTGGGCGCCTTCGACGGCCGCCTCGGTGATCGCATCGATGCCTGATTCGGCCAGCTGCAGGTTGATCTGCGCACCGGTCAGCATCTCGCTCCCGGTGCTGGCGTACAGCGCGCGCAGCACCTTCTCGGCGGCGCGCACGGGCGCCTCCTCGCCGATCACCTGGAAGATGCTGCCGCGGTGGTTGATCTCCACGCCCAGGCGCAGCTCCACCTGGCGCAGGTGCTCGTCGAACGCCCCGCACAGGTTGGCGAGCCGGGCGTTGTCTTCGGGGTCGAGGGTGAAATCGCGCTGGTTGAGGCCGTTGGTCATGGATACGTGTCGAATGCGTGTTCCTGTGGGCGTCATTCCCGCGACAGAGGGAATCCATTTCGTCGAAGCATCAAGCTCAAGCCGGACTCCCGCTTTCGGGGGCGGCGTCGGCATGCGAGGGACGGAGTCAAGCGGTCGCGGCGTCGGCTGTTTTCACCCGCCCGCGCAGCGAATTGCTCATCGCGTCGGTGATCACCACGTCGACGAACTGGCTGATCAGGCGCGGGTGGCCGGCGAAGTTCACGTAGCGCATGTTCTCGGTGCGGCCGCTGAGTTCGTGCGGGTTGCGCGTGCTGGGCTTTTCCACCAGCACGCGCTGCACGCTGCCGACCATCGCCTCGTTGATCTTCTTCGCGTTGGCGTTGATCGCGGCCTGCAGGCGTTCGAGGCGTTGGTGCTTCACCGCCATCGGCGTGTCGTCGGCGAGCTTGGCCGCCGGCGTACCGGGGCGGGCGGAGAAGATGAAGGAGAAGCTCTGGTCGAAGCCGACGTCGTCGATCAGCTTCATGGTCTTGCCGAAATCCTCGTCGGTCTCGCCGGGGAAGCCCACGATGAAGTCGGACGACACGCAGATGTCCGGCCGCACCGCGCGCAGCTTGCGGATCTTCTGCTTGAATTCCAGCGTGGTGTAGCCGCGCTTCATCGCCGAGAGGATGCGGTCGGAGCCGGCCTGCACCGGCAGGTGCAGGAAATTCGCCAGCTGCGGCACGTTGGCGTAGGCCTCGATCAGCGAGTCGGAGAACTCCAGCGGATGCGAGGTGGTGAAGCGGATGCGGCCGATGCCCTCGATCTGCGCGATGGCGTGGATCAGCACGGCGAGGTCGGCGATGCCGCCGTCGAAGGTCGGGCCGCGGTAGGCATTGACGTTCTGGCCCAGCAGGTTCACTTCGCGCACGCCCTGCGCGGCGAGCTTGGCCACTTCCACCAGCACGTCGTCGAACGGCCGGCTGATCTCCTCGCCGCGGGTGTAGGGCACCACGCAGTAGCTGCAGTATTTCGAGCAGCCTTCCATGATCGAGACGAATGCGGTGGGGCCTTCGGCACGCGGCTCGGGCAGGCAGTCGAACTTCTCGATCTCAGGGAAGCTGATGTCCACCTGTGGCTTGCCGCTGGCGCGCTGAGCCTCGATCAGCTGGGGCAGCCGGTGCAGCGTCTGCGGACCGAACACCAGATCCACGTAGGGCGCGCGCTTGACGATCGCCTCGCCTTCCTGCGAGGCCACGCAGCCACCGACGCCGATCAGCACCGGCTTGCCGTCCTTCTTGTGCTGCTTCCAGCGGCCGAGCTGGCTGAAGACTTTTTCCTGCGCCTTCTCGCGGATCGAGCAGGTGTTGATCAGGATCACGTCCGCCTCGGACTCGTCCTGGGTCAGTTCCAGCCCGTGCGAAGCCTTGAGCACGTCGGCCATCTTGGCCGAGTCGTACTCGTTCATCTGGCAGCCGTGGGTCTTGATGAAAAGTTTGCCGCTCATGGGCGTGGGGTACCGTGGTTCGTGAGGCCGGACGCGCCATCCGGTGAACCGCGCAGTCTACCCTCCTGGTGGCGCCGCCGCCAGCAATTCGGCATGGCGGATCAATCACTTGCGGAGCAGGCGCGCGGTGTGGCCGGTGCCTGCAGGCGCCCGGAACGCTGCATGGCGCACGGAATCGCCGGTTCGCACTTGGCGCTGGCGTCCGCCGGCGGCACACTGCGCCCATGTTCGGCGTCGCAAGCCAAGGGGGAAGCGCCGATCGGCCTGCCGGGGGCTTCCCAACACGTTCGATCCTTTGCGGGATCGCGTTCGGCTGTGCCTTGCTGTGGTGGCCGGCGGTGCGGGCCGGTGTCCTCTACCAGTGCACTGGTGTCAGCGGCGAAGCAGTGTTCAGCAGCAGCAAGGCCGGCTACCGCGGTTGCAAGGCGATCAGCAGTTACGCCGCGCCCGCGCCACGCCGTCGGGCGCCGCTGGACAAGGTACCTGGCTCGGCCGCGCCCACGGCGCGCCGCCTGGCGGCGGACAGTGCCGAGGCGACCTCGCTGACCGGCGTGCGCGGCACGGTCGAGACCAGCGCGCGCCGCATCGGCGAAGCCCCGGCGGAGCAGGTGTCGCTGGCCGCGGTGCAAGGCTCGGCGGTGAGCAGCGCGAAGCTTCCGGCCGCCGCCGGCAAACCCGGCCGGTGGGACTATCGCGAAGCGCCGGCGGCCGCGCCGGCGGCGGACAACCCGGCCGACCGGGTCCTGCGCGGTGCGGTGTACCGCATCGTGCGCGCGGACGGCAGCGTGGAGTACACCAACTTGGCGCCGGCCGGCGGCAAGGGGCGCGCGGTGACCATGCTGTTCACCTACATCGCTACCTGTGCCGCCTGCAATCTGCATTCGACCATCCGCTGGGGCAGCGTGTCGCTCAACCTCACCGCGTATGCCGACACCATCCGTGCCGCCAGCATCGAGTACGGCGTCGACGAGGCGTTCCTGCGCGCGGTCATCCACGCCGAGAGCGCGTTCAACCCGCGCGCGCTGTCGCTCAAGGGCGCGCAGGGGCTGATGCAGCTGATGCCCGGCACGGCCAGCGACATGGGCGTGCTGGACGCGTTCAACTCCGATCAGAACATCCGCGGCGGTGCGCGCTACCTGAGCCTGCTGTTGCGCGACTTCGACGGCAACGAGCGGCTCGCCGCCGCCGCCTACAACGCCGGTCCCGGTGCGGTGCAGCGCTACAAGGGTGTGCCGCCGTACGCCGAGACCCAGGTCTACGTGGAGCGGGTAGGCACCTTGCGCCGGCGCTATGGCACGGCGATCCACCCGCCGCTGGCGTCGCGCGGGCCGGGCTGAAGATCAGCTGTCCGGCATGCTGCCGGCGCTCAAGGCGGGGCGCTGAACCGGCGTGACTTCGAGATGGAACGGGCTGCCGTTGCGCAGGCCGGAGATCGTCACCGTGCTGCCTGGCTTGAGCGCCGCCTCGCGCCGGCGCAGGTCGGTCGGGTCGAGGATGTCGTCGCTACCGATGCGCAGCAGGATGTCGCGCGGGCGGATGCCGGCCAGCGCGGCCGGGCTGCCGGGATAGGCCATGGTGACCAGGGCGCCGCGCGCCGCCCCGGGCAGACCGCCGTTGGCGGCCACCGGCACGAACGCGTAGTCGGCGCCGAGCCAGCCGCGCACCACGTGGCCGGTGGCGATGATCTGGTCCAGCACCTTCTTGGCGGTAGTGACCGGGATGGCGAAGCCGATGCCTTCGGCACCGGCGGCCTTGCCGATCAGCAGGGTGTTGATGCCGACCAGTTCGCCCTCGGCGTTGACCAGCGCGCCGCCGGAGTTGCCCAGGTTGATGGCCGCGTCGGTCTGGATGAAATCCTCGGCGCTGGAACTGTTCAGTTGGCGGCCGATCGCGCTGACGATGCCCATGGTGACGGTCTGGTTGAGGCCGAGCGGGTTGCCGATCGCCAGCACCACGTCGCCGGGTCGCAGCGGCTGTCCGGCGATGTGGATCACCGGCAGGTTGCTGGCGTCGATCTTCAGCACCGCCAGGTCCGATTCCTCGTCGGCGCCGACCAGGCTGGCCTTGGCGATGCGGCCGTCGTACAGCAGCACCTGGATGTCGGCGGCGCGTGCGATCACGTGGTTGTTGGTCAATACGTAGCCCTGGCCCTGCGCGCTGACGATCACGCCGGAGCCGAGCGTCTGTTCGCGATGCTGGAAGGTGGTGGGCTGGCCCCCGAACAGTTGCTGCAGCACCGGGTTGTCGTACATCCGCACGGCCTGCTCGGTGACGATCCGGTTGGCGTAGATGTTGACCACCGAGGGCGCCGCGGCCGCCACCGCGTCGGCGTAGGAGACCGGGCCGCGGCCCGGGGAGGCCGGCGTGGCGGACGGTGTCGCCGACCTCAGGCCGAAACGTTCGCGCAGGCGCCCGCCGCTGCCGGGCCAGAACAGGCCGACCACGAAAGCCATGGCCAGTCCGAGGATGGCGAAGCGCGCGATGAAGAGGAGCGTGCCGGCGGCATGTTTCATGTCGAAAGGAGAGGTCCCGGCAATCGTGTCGAGTGTTGCGGCGGCTGGACTTCGCCGCGATGCGGTTTATTGTACGGGGCGGGGCCTGACGCTACACTAACGCGATTTTTTGCGGGGTCCCAAACCCCACCTGGCATGGCATTGCAAGTACCGGAGAGCCTGATGGCGAACGAAGTCGTCGATCATGGCCGCCGTCGTTTTCTGACAGCAACCACCTCGGTGGTTGGTGGCATCGGAATCGTCGCGGCGGCTGTGCCCTTCATCAAGTCGTGGGAACCCAGCGCGCGCGCCAAGGCCGCTGGTGCTCCGGTCACCCAGTCGCTGGCCAAGATCGAGGCGGGGCAGATGCTCACCGTGTCGTGGCGCAGCCTGCCGGTGTTCGTGCTCAACCGCACCAAGGCGCAGCTCGCCACGCTGCCGATGGTCGACTCTCGCCTGGTGGACCCCAAGTCCGACGGCGGCTCCGCCGACCAGCAGCCGAAGTACGCGCAGAACGAAGCGCGCTCGATCAAGCCGGAATGGCTGGTGGTCATCGGCATCTGCACGCACCTGGGCTGCGTGCCCGACTTCGTGCCGGAGATCAAGCCCGAGCCGTTCGACCCGGACTGGAAGGGCGGTTTCTACTGCCCCTGCCACAAGTCGCGCTATGACCTGGCCGGCCGCGTCTACGCCGGCGTGCCGGCGCCGAAGAACCTGCCGGTGCCGCCGTACCACTTCATCGACGACAGCACCATCCAGATTGGCGTGGATCCGAAGGAGGCTGGCTAATGGCCAACGTATTCACGAGCATCGGCGACTGGGTCACCGAGCGTGCACCCGGCATGATGCCGATGTACCGCAAGCACATGACCGAGTACTACGCGCCGAAGAACTTCAACCTCTGGTACTACTTCGGTTCGCTGGCGCTGCTGGTGCTGGTCAACCAGATCGTCACCGGCATCTTCCTCACCATGAACTACAACCCGAGCGCGGCGGGAGCCTTCGCCTCGGTCGAGTACATCATGCGTGACGTGGAGTGGGGCTGGCTGATCCGCTACATGCACTCCACCGGCGCTTCGCTGTTCTTCGTGGTGGTGTTCCTGCACATGTTCCGCGGCATCATGTACGGCTCGTACAAGAAGCCGCGCGAGCTGGTGTGGCTGCTCGGCATGCTGATCTTCCTGGTGCTGATGGCCGAGGCGTTCATGGGCTACGTGCTGCCGTGGGGCAACATGTCGTTCTGGGGCGCCAAGGTGATCATCTCGCTGTTCGGCACCATTCCCTACGTCGGCGGCGACCTGGTCGAGTGGATCATGGGCGACTTCCTGCCGGCCGACGCCACGCTCAACCGCTTCTTCGCGCTGCACGTGGTCGCGCTGCCGATCGTGCTGCTGCTGCTGGTGGTGCTGCACCTGGCCGCGCTGCACGAGGTGGGTTCGAACAACCCGGACGGCGTGGAGATCAAGAAGGGTCCCAAGGGCAACCGCTGGGATGCGTTGAAGCCGACCGACGGCATCCCGTTCCACCCGTACTACACGGTGAAGGACCTGGTCGGCGTGGGCGCGTTCCTGCTGATCGCCGCGTTCATCATCTTCTTCGCGCCGACCTTCGGCGGCTGGTTCCTCGAGCACGACAACTTCATCCCGGCGAACAACCTGGCGACGCCGTCGCACATCAAACCGGTGTGGTACTTCACCCCGTTCTACGCGATCGTGCGCATGATTCCGTCCTTCCTCGGCTCGGCCGTGTGGGGCGTGATCGCGATGTTCGGTGCGATCGCGGTGCTGTTCCTGCTGCCCTGGGTCGACCGCGGCAAGGTCAAGTCGGTCCGCTACCGCGGCACCGGCTTCAAGGTGGCGCTGGGGCTGTTCGTGGTGTCGTACATCATGCTGGGCGCGGTCGGCGCGGGCGTTACCGCCGAAGTGATCCCGGCGTGGTTCGGCGATGTCGATGTGACGTTCTGGGAGAACCTGTTCGGCCGCGTGATGACGCTGATCTACTTCGGGTTCTTCGCATTCCTTTGGGTCTACACATACTACGGCTGGGAAAAGACCAAGCCGGTTCCGGAACGGGTGACGACGCATGACTAAGCGGCAGCTGCTAATGAAGCGGTACATCTTCCCGGTGGCGTTGGCGTTCGGTCTGGTCGTCGGCGGTGCGCCGGCGCAGGCGGCGGAAGGCGGCGGCCTGCCCCATGCCGGCACCAACGTGCAGGACCAGGCCTCGCTGCAGCGCGGCGCCAAGCTGTTCTTCAATTACTGCGTTGGCTGCCACTCGCTGAAGTACATGCGTTACGAGCGGATCGCCAGCGACCTGGGGCTGACCGAACAGGACGTGATGCAGAACCTCAACTTCACCGGCGCCAAGTTCGGTGAGACCGTGGTCTCGCACATGCCGGAGGCCGACGCCACCAAGTGGTTCGGCAAGGCTCCGCCGGATCTCTCGCTGGAAGTGCGCGCCAAGGGCGCCGACTGGGTCTACGCCTACCTCAACTCGTTCTACCTGGACCCGAACCGCCCGGTGGGCTGGAACAACACGGTGTTCCCGAACGCGTCGATGCCGTTCCCGTTGTGGGAGCTGCAGGGCCTGCAGACCGCGGTGATGACCGAGGCCAAGCCGGGCGAGGACGCCAGGGTCGAGAAACTGGTGCTGTCGCAGCCAGGCAAGCTGACCCCGGCGCAGTTCCAGCAGGCCAGCCGTGACCTGACCACCTTCCTGGAATATGCTTCCGAACCGGCTGCCCTGCAGCGCCATCATTACGGCGTCTGGGTGCTGCTGTTCCTGGCGTTCTTCACCTTCCTGGCCGCCATGCTGAAGAAGGAATACTGGAAGGACGTCCACTGAGCAGCCTGGTTGGCATTATCCGACTGCGGCGGCCACGAGCCGCCGCAGTCGTCTCACCGATGGGGAATTGCGCATGGTCCCAAGCGCCCGCTCACGCAGCGTATTGACGCTTTACACCACCGCCGACGACGTGCAGTGTCACCGCGCCCGGCTGGTGCTGGCCGCCAAGGGGGTCAGCTACGAGCGGGTACTGGTGGATCCGGCGCGGCCGCCGGAAGACCTGGTCGACCTGAATCCGTATGCCAGCACGCCGACCCTGGTCGATCGCGACCTGACCCTGTTCGACACCTCGGTGGTCTGCGAATACCTCGACGAGCGCTACCCGCACCCGCCGCTGATGCCGATCGACCCGCAGTCGCGCGCGCGCCTGCGGGTGGCCGCGGTGCGCATCGAAAAGGACTGGCTGACCGAGGTGGACATCATCCGCGCCGGCGGCCGACCCGCGGACGCGGCGCGCAAGCGCTTGCGCGGGCACCTGCTGGCTTCGGTGCCGCTGTTCAAGGCCGCGAAATTCTTCCTCAATCCGGAGATGAGCCTGGCCGACTGCCTGGTGGCTCCGGTGATCTGGCGGCTGCCGTGGCTGGGCGTGGAACTGGGGCGTGAGGGCAAGCCGGTGGTCGATTACGGCGAGCGTTTGTTCCACAGTCAGGGTTTTGCGCGCAGCATGACCGATCAGGAAAAGGCGATGCGGCAAATCCATGAGCAAGAATGAAGCGGCGCCGATGAGCTCCAACCGCCCGTACCTGCTGCGGGCGATCTACGACTGGATCAGCGACAACAACCTGACTCCGTACGTGCTGGTCGACGCCGGCGTCGCCGGTGTGCGGGTGCCGCCGCAGGTGGTCAAGAACGGCCAGGTGGTGCTCAACCTGGCCATGCGCGCGGTGGCGAACCTCGACCTCGGCAACGAGTGGATCAGCTTCGAGGCGCGCTTTTCCGGGGTCAGCCAGGCGATCCAGATTCCGGTGCCGGCGGTGCTGGCGCTGTATGCGCAGGAGAACGGCCAGGGCATGATGTTTCCGGCCGAGGAAGAGGGCGGCGACACGCCGCCACCCGCTCCTGAACCTGACGATCCCACGCCGGCGCCGGGTGCTGCCGATGCCGGTGGCGACAAGCCGAAACGCAGCACGCCGCACCTGCGCGTGGTCAAGTAGCAACGGGCTGCCGCGCTCAACGTGCGCGGCGGGGCTTCACTCGTACTCAGTTCAGCCGGTTGCGCGGACGCAGCGGCACCACCTTGCCGGACACGGCCGCAGTGCTCCGTGCCGCGGCTTCTTCCTGCGGCAGCAGTTCGATGGTGGGCAGGCTCAGGCTGCTGAGCGCGTCGCCGATCATCCACAGCCGGCCCGGCTCGCGGTCGTGGCCGTCGATGCTCACCTCGAAGCCGTAGCAGCGCTCGACCCTGCGCAAGCCGTTGATCCGGCGCAGCCGCACGGCGCGCAGGCCGACCGTTTCGTCGAGCAGTTGCAGGCCGTGTTGCTGGCATTGCTGGCGCGCTTCGCGCACGGCGCGTTCGCGCGCGGTGCTGAGTTTCAGCCACAGCCCCACCACGGCGACAAGCGCCAGCAGCAGCAACAGATTGGAAAGATCGCTCATCCCTGCAGTGTGTGGGCGCGGGCGGATGGGCGCAAGCTCGGCTCGGAGCTCGTGAAGAAAACCACCTCCTGTGGTTTTCTTCTGTCGCGAGTCCGGTACACGCCCGGACTCGCTCACATGAAACAGTCACTGGCGTGACTGTTTCATGTCCGGCCGTCGGGCAACCGCTCCTGCGTTGCCTCAACTCGGGCATCCATGCCCTCGCCATGCCCTCGCCGTGACCGGTCTGAGAGGTCTGAGAGGTCGAAAAAAACACAACCTCTCAGTCCAGTTGCAGGCGCAGCGATAGGTCGACGGCGTGCACGTGCTTGGTCAGCGCACCGACCGAAATGAAGTCCACGCCGGTGCGGGCGTATTCGCCGATCGTGCCCAGGTCGACGTTGCCGGAGGCTTCCAGCGGCACGCGGCCGGCGGTGCGCCGCACCGCCTCGTGCATCTGCGCCGGCTCGAAATTGTCCAGCATGATCCGGTCCACGCCGGCCTGCAGCGCCTGCTCCAGTTCGTCGAGGTTCTCCACCTCGACTTCGAGCAGCAGGTCCGGGTGCAGGCGGCGCGCCGCCCGTACCGCGGCGGCGATGCCGCCGGCGGCGATGATGTGGTTTTCCTTGACCAGCACCGCGTCGTACAGGCCCATGCGCTGGTTGTGGCCCCCGCCACAGCGCACCGCGTACTTCTGCGCGACGCGCAGGCCGGGAATGGTCTTGCGCGTGTCCAGCACGCGCACCGGGGTGCCGGCGACCGCGGCGACGTACGCGGCGGTCGCCGTGGCAGTGGCTGACAGCAGCTGCAGGAAATTCAGCGCCGAGCGCTCGGCGGTGACCAGCGAGCGGGCATGCCCGGACAGGCGGCAGATCACCGTGCCGGGGGCGGCCCGCTCGCCGTCACGCACCTGCCAGTCGATCCGCACGGCGGGGTCGAGGCGGCGGAAGCAGGCGTCGAACCATGCCGTGCCGGCGATCACCGCCGCGTCGCGGCAGGTCAGTTCGGCATGGGCGCCGGCGGCGGCCGGCAGCAGCCCCGCGGTGGCGTCGCCCGGGCCGAGATCCTCGGCAAAGGCGAGGTCGATGTCGGCGGCGATCTGCGCGGCATCCGGAGCCGCAAACGGCGAGGCTTCGATCATTCGGCGGTGGCGTCCGCCGGCGGCGTGGGGGCATCCGGCTGGCTCAGCTTGTTGACGATCGCGCTCATCGCACGATCGAACAGCGCGTTGGCGGCAAGCAGGCGGGCACGGCCATCGGTGATCAGCACGGTCAGTTCCTGCGGCGAATAATCAGCCACCTTCAGGCCGCGCCGGTTGACGAACAGGTAGCGACCGCTCATCGGGCTGATCCACGACAGCTTGGCGCGGGTCATCGCCTCGTCGGGCAGGCAGAACTCCAGCCAGGTGCCCGGTTGCAGCGCCTGCACCTGGTGCCACTCCGGACTGTCCAGCGGTGCTTCGGCGAGATCTTCCTCGACGCTGTCCGGCGGCGTGGTGCCCTGGTCGATGACCGGCTGGATGCTGTCGGGGATCGCCAGCATCGCGGCATCCTCCTCGACCGCCACGGCCCCGGTGGCGCCCACGGTTTCGCCGAGCCGCTGCCGGTAATAGGTGTGCAACTGGCCCAGCAGGCGCTCGATATCCTGTTCCTGGAACGCCACGTTCGCCAGGCCCTGGCGCAGCGCGCGCTCGATGCCGGGCAGCATCTGGCGCAATGCCTGCCGGCTTTCCGCCGTGGTCGCCGGCTTGGTGCTGGCGATGAAGTCGTCGACGAAGCGCAGCGCGCTCTTGAACTCGGGTGAGCTTTCGCCCTGGCGCAGCAGGGTCAGCACCAGATGGTTGGCCCAGGCGCGGGCGAGCACGCCGTGCACCAGCGGCGGCAGCCTGTGCTCGCCCACGCGGTCGAGGATTTCGCGCGCGGCGCGGCGGCGCGCCTGCTCGAGCTTCTCGCGACCGCGGGTGGATTCGGCCACACGCTGCTCGGCCAGTTCGGAGCGGCGCTTGTTGAGATCCTGGAACTGCTGCAGGTCGAGCAGCAGGCGTTCGAAGATGCCCATGTCGTCGTCGAAGTCGTGCAGCAGCTGGTCGACGATCGACTTCACCTTGTCGTGCAGGCGACGGTCGCGGTCGGATTCTTCGGACCAGCCCTTGGCCTGCTCGGCCAGGCAATCCAGCAGTCGTCGCGCCGGATGCTGGCGGTGCGCGAACAGCTTGCGGTCGAGAATCGCCGCCTTGAGATACGGGATCTGCAGGCGCGCCAGCATCACCTGCATCGTGGCCGGCAGGTTGCGGTCTTCCAGGATGAATTCGAACAGCATGCCGACCAGGTCGATGGTGTCTTCATCGATGGTGGCGACATGGCTGGGCTTCTCGCCGCGCAGCGCACCCAGCTGGGTCAGCAGCTGGCCCTTGAGCTGGAGTACCTCGCGGCTCAATGCGGCGGCATCGCCCGGTTGCGCGTATGGCAGCGGGCCGGCGCTGGCGATCTGGCTCTGCAGCACGCTGAGCGCGCCCAGCAGCTCGTTCGCCGACGGCAGCGGCCCGCTCGGCATCGCATGCATGGCGTTGCCGCCGGTGGCCGGGCCGCGGCGCGCGCTGAACAGCGCGTGCAGGGTCTGCAGCAGGTCGCCGGGAATCTCGCCGGTCGCCTCGCCGGCCGTCTCGGCAGCTGCCTGCGCGGCGCCCGTCGCATCACCGCGCAGCGCTTCATGGCGCAGCTGCGGCAGCACGCCGGCGCGGACCAGCTCGGTGTTGATTTCCTGGTAGAGCTCCTCCAGCGAGGACAGCACGTAGCGATCGAACAGCTTGTAGATGATCAGTTTGACGCGCATGTCGGCGCTGAGCTCGTGCAGCGCCTGGCGGAACGCCTGGGCCAGGATCGACGGCGCCACCGGGTTGCTGGAATCCTCGATCTTGCGGCCGCCGCAGATCACCGACAGGCGCTGGTTGACCGCGAACAGGTCGCGCGCGAGGCGCGCGTCGTTCTTGCTGATCATGCTGGTGATGGCCAGCGATTCCTCCAGCTCGTTGTCGGCCACCAGCGTCAGCTCGGGCGTGCCGAACGGCGAGGCCGGATTGCCCGTGGGCTGCGGGTGGATCAGCTCGCCGATCTGGCGGTTGATCGCGCCGAGGAAGCTGCGCTCCACCGCGGGCCGGCGCTTGCGCACTTCGCGCATGCCGTCGAAGTAATGCATCTGCGCGGCGTTGTTCTCGGCCTTCTCGGCCAGGTCGAACAGGGCATCGTCGACGTGCTCGAAGGCGTTGCCGACCCATTGCTGCAAGCGCTTGCCGGCGATGTTGCGCACAGAGGCGAGCAACTCGCCGACGCGCTCGCTGGCCGGGTCCAGGCGCTGGCTGAGATGGATGACTCGGGATGGATCACTGGCTTCGTTCATCGCCAACCCCTGCAACGTTGGTACGCGATCCGACCTGGGAAGGCGCCGCGCAGGCGTTGACGATAAGGCAAAGCGGGGGCCCGTGTCATGCCTCGGGCGCCCGTCGGGAAGCGTTGTGCGGCCTCAACCGGCGGGGAATCCGTTCAGCTGGGCGGTGCCGATGCCTTCCTCGGGCAGCATCACCGGAATGCCGTCCTCGACCCGGTAGATCACCTTGTGGTCGGTGGTGATCAGGCCTTCGCCGATCCGTTCGCGCACGGCGGCGCCGGCGACGGTGTCGACCTTGCCTGCGCCGATGGCGTCGTTCAGCGCGTCGAGCTCGCGCTTGCCCAACGGACGCAGGGGCATTTTGCTGACCGGGCAGCACAGGATATCGAGCAGACGCTTGTCCATGCTTGCATGTGCGGAGTGGGGAAAGCCCTTACAATAGCCGTTTTTGGACGGCCCGGCCATGACAGGAACAAGCAGGGCGCCGCGTGTCGGCGTGGTGATGGGCTCGCGTTCGGACTGGGAAACCATGCAGCACGCGGCGAACGTGCTGACCGAGTTGGGCGTGGCGCACGAGGTGCGGGTGGTTTCCGCCCACCGCACGCCGGACCTGCTGTTCAGCTACGCCGAACAGGCACCGGCACGCGGAGTGCAGGTGATCATCGCCGGCGCCGGCGGCGCGGCCCACCTGCCGGGCATGCTGGCGGCGAAGACCCGCCTGCCGGTGTTCGGCGTGCCGGTGCAGTCGAAGGCGCTGAACGGGATGGATTCGCTGCTGTCGATCGTGCAGATGCCGGCCGGCGTTCCGGTCGGCACCCTGGCGATCGGTCGGGCCGGCGCGGTGAACGCCGGCCTGCTGGCGGCCGCGGTGCTGGCGCTGCACGATCCGGCGCTGGCTACGTCGCTGGAGCATTGGCGCGCACGCCAGACCGAGGCCGTGCTCGAACAGCCGGACCCGAGCCGATGAGCGATCGGCGGCAGCCCGTGCTGGGCGTACTCGGCGGTGGCCAGCTGGCGCGCATGCTGGCGCTGGCGGCGGCGCCACTGGGCGTAAAAACGCTGGTGGTGGACAACGTGGCCGACGCCTGCGCGGGGCAGGTTGCGCCGCTGGTGGTGGCCGACTGGGCCGACTACGACGCGCTGGAGGCTTTCGCCGCGCAGGTCGACGTGGTCACCTTCGATTTCGAGAACGTGCCGGCCGGGACGGCGCGCTGGCTGGCCGAACGGGTGGCGGTGTCGCCGGCGCCACAGGCGCTGGCGGTGGCGCAGGACCGGCTGGCCGAGAAGACCCTGTTCCGCGAGTGCGGCCTGCACACGCCCGACTTCATGACGGTGGATACGCGCCAGCAGCTGGATCAGGCGCTGGCCGTGATCGGCGTGCCGGCGATCCTCAAGACGCGCCGGCTCGGCTACGACGGCAAGGGCCAGTTCCGCCTGCACGCGCTGACGGATGCGGAGACGGCCTGGGCCGCGCTGGGCGCCCAGGCGGCGAAGCATGGCCTGATCCTGGAAGCCTTGGTGCCGTTCGAGCGCGAGTTGTCGGTGATTGCCGTGCGCGGCCGTGACGGCGATTTCCGCACCTGGCCGCTGACCCGCAACTGGCACGTCGACGGCGTGCTGTCGATGAGCCTGGCACCGGCGCCGGACATCGGGCAGTTGCAGCAGCGCGCCACCGCGCTGGCGCGCACGTTGGCCGAGCGGCTGGGCTACGTCGGCGTATTCGCGCTGGAGCTGTTCGTCAAGGACGGCGAGTTGCTCGGCAACGAGATGGCGCCGCGCGTGCACAACTCCGGCCACTGGACCATCGAGGGCGCGCATACCAGCCAGTTCGAAAACCACGTGCGCGCGGTGCTCGGCCTGCCGCTGGGCGACACCGGCGCGCGCAGCCCGTCGGCCATGTTCAACTGGATCGGCGAGCTGCCCGACGCGTCCGCGCTGCTGCGCACCGTCGACGCGCACTGGCACGACTACGGCAAGCAGGCCCGCCCTGGCCGCAAGGTGGGCCATGCCACGGTGTGCGCGCCGGACGCCCGGCAACTGGCCGCGCGGCTGGGCGCGATTGCCGCAGCGCTCGGGCGCGAGGCGCAGGTGGCGCCGGTGTTGTCCGCGCTCGGTTGAGCGGGGTCGGCGGGGCACAAAAAAACGGAGCCATCAGGCTCCGTTTTTTCTGTCTGTGCCGGGGGAGAATCAGGCCAGGTTGCCGGCCGCGAATTCCCAGTTCACCAGGTTCCAGAACGCCTCGACGTACTTCGGGCGGGCGTTGCGGTAGTCGATGTAGTAGGCATGCTCCCACACGTCGGTGGTGAACAGCGGCTTGTCGCTGCCGGTGATCGGGGTGGCCGCATTGGAAGTGTTGACGATGCCGAGCGAGCCGTCCGGACGCTGCACCAGCCAGGTCCAGCCGGAGCCGAAATTGCCGGCGGCGGACTTGCTGAATTCCTCCTTGAACTTCTCGAACGAGCCGAACGCCTTGTTGATCGCGTCGGCCAGCTTGCCGCTCGGTGCGCCGCCGCCCCGGCCCTGAGGAGCGGGGGGGCTCATCGAATTCCAGTAGAAGGTGTGGTTCCAGACCTGCGCGGCGTTGTTGAACATACCGCCGGAGGATTTCCGGATGATCTCCTCGAGCGGGGCACCGGCGAACTCGGTGCCCTCGATCAGCTTGTTGAGGTTGGTCACGTAGGCCTGGTGGTGCTTGCCGTAGTGGTATTCCAGCGTTTCGGCGGAGATGTGCGGCTCCAGTGCGTTCTTTTCGTACGGCAGCGGAGGAAGTTCGATCGCCATGATGGGGCTCCTTGGAGGTGGCTGGGAGGAAAGGTCGGCGCAGCGGACGGCAGCCGACGGGTGACTGATACAATACCGGCTTGCCTGCATTGTAAAGATGAAACACCGAGCCATGGACATCAACGAGCAAATCAAGTCGATGCTGGCCGAGCATCCCATCGTGCTCTTCATGAAGGGCACGCCCGAGTTTCCGATGTGCGGCTTCTCCAGCCGCGCGGCCAGGGCGCTGGTCGACGCCGGCGCCGTGTTCCATGCAGTGAACGTGCTGGCCGATCCGCAGGTTCGCGCGGCGCTGCCGCACTTCTCGAACTGGCCGACGTTTCCGCAATTGTTCATCCAGGGCGAACTGATCGGCGGCTGCGACGTCATCGAGGACCTGAAGTCCTCCGGCGAGCTGGCCCGCATGGCTTGCGACGTCGCCGGGGTGGCGCCTTGACGACGCTGCGCACGTCGCGCCTGCCCACGGGCTGGCAGCCGGCCGCCGACACCCTGGCCGATCGCGTGGTGCTGGTCACCGGCGCCTACGGCGGGCTCGGCGGCGCGGTGGCGCGGGCCGCGTCGCGCGCCGGCGCCACGGTGGTGATCACCGGCAAGCGCAAGCGCCAGCTGGAACAGCTGTATGACGCCATGCTGGCCGAGGGCCTGGCCGAGCCGGTGATCCATCCGCTGGACATGGAAGTGGCCACGCCGCGCGATTACGCCACGCTGGCCGAAGGGCTGGAACGCGACTTCGGCCGGCTCGACGGCATCGTGCACGCGGCGGTCAGCTTCGGCGGACTGACTCCGATCAGCATGCACAAGCCCGATGCCTGGTTGCGCTCGATGCACGTCAACGTGAACGCGCCGTTCGCACTGACCCAGGCCTGCCTGCCGCTGCTGACCCAGGCTGCCGACAGCGCGGTGGTGTTCGTGCTGGATGATCCCGCGCTGCTGCAGCGCGCGCACTGGGGCGGCTACGGCGCATCGAAGGCGGCGCTGGAACGGTTCGTGGCGATCCTGCACGAGGAGACCGATAGCGGTCCGCTGCGCACCCATGCGATGCTGCCGGCGCCGATGCGCACCGCGCTGCGGCAGCTGGCGTATTTCGGCGAGGACATCCTGCAGCGGCCGTTGCCGGACGCCGCCGCCGCCGCTGCGGTGTACCTGCTCGGCGTGCAGGGCGCCGCGGCACGCGGCACGGTGTTGGACCTGCGGGCCGGTTGATGGTTTTACCGGCGGTGCTGCGGCGCTGCCAGCGAGAAGGGAGTCGAGATGGAATCGCAGATGACCACATTGTCGGCGGGCATCCTGCTGTTCCTGATCATGGACCCGCTGGGCAACATCCCGTTGTTCCTGAGCCTGCTGAAGGAGGTGCCGCCGAAGCGCCGGCGCCGGGTGATGGTGCGCGAGCTGCTGATCGCGCTGGGCGTGCTGCTGGTGTTCCTGTTCGGCGGCCAGTACATCCTCAAGCTGCTGCAGCTGAAGCAGGAGTCGATCAGCATCGCCGGCGGCATCGTGCTGTTCCTGATCGGCATCCGCATGGTGTTTCCGCCGGCCGACGGCAGCGGCATCTTCGGCAAGGCCGGCGGCGGCGAACCGTTCATCGTGCCGATGGCGATTCCCGGCGTGGCCGGCCCCTCGGCGATGGCCGCGTTGCTGCTGCTGACCAACACCCAGCCCGGCCGCACCGCCGACTGGACCATCGCGCTGCTGCTGGCGTGGCTGGCCAGCTCGTTGATCCTGCTCAGTGCCACCTACCTGTTCCGCTGGCTCGGCGAGAGCGTGCTCACCGCGCTGGAGCGCGTGATGGGCATGCTGCTGATCGCATTGTCGGTACAGATGTTCATGGCCGGCGTGGCCGCCTTCCTGCACGAGAGCGTTTGAAACGATGACCTTAAGCTTTGTTGTCGCAGAGCAAGGTTCGCATGATCGTGCGGCTGTCATAATAGGCCGGCAGGATGGGGGGAACCCGAGGAGGCAGACATGCTGAGCATCGAACAGTCCCTTGTCGATCGAGTGCCCTGGTTGGCGCAATACCCGCGTCTGCGCCGACCGATGGCGGGCATGCTGGGGCGGCTGGCCGACGAAGACGGCTTCAACCGCGTGCTGGCCCGGGTCGGTGGTGCCGAAGGCTTCGACTTCGTCGATCGCGTGCTGGACGTGCTCGGCACCAGCCACCACGTCAACCCCGGCGACCTCGAGAACATTCCCATCGACGGCCCGCTGCTGGCGGTGGCCAACCATCCGCTGGGCATGCAGGACGCGCTGGCGCTGCTGCAGCTGATCGGCTCGGTGCGCCGCGACGTGCGCATCCTCGGCAACGACTGGCTGGCGACGGTGCCGCAGCTGGGCCAGTTGCTGCTGCCGGTGGACGTGTTCGGCAAGGGAGCCGCCTCGCGCCTGCGCGGCATCTATCGCGCGCTGGAACATGGCGAGGCGCTGATCGTGTTCCCCGCCGGCGAGGTCTCGCGCATGCGCCCCGGCGGCGTGCGCGACGGCCACTGGTCGGACGGCTTCGCGCGGTTGTCCTTGCGCAGCAAGACGCCGGTGCTGCCGGTACACGTGTCGGCGCGCAATTCGGCCATGTTCTATGGCCTGTCGATGCTGGCCAAGCCGCTGAGCACAGCGATGCTGCCGCGCGAGGCGGTGGCGCCCGGCAAGCGGCGGATCGGTTTCAGCATCGGCGCGCTGGTCAGCGCCGAGGAGCTTGCGCAGCGCAGCGGCGGCTCGCCGAAGCAGGCCGCCAAGCTGATGCGCCGGCACGTCTACCGGGTCGGCCAGCATCGCGGCCTGGTGTTCGGCGGCCAGGCGCCGCTGGCCTTGCCCGAGCCGGCCGCGGAGGTCGCGGCGGAGCTCTCGCGCTGCGAGAAACTGGCTGACCTGGGTGACGGCAAGCAGGCGTGGCTGTTCATGGGGACGCCCGACAGCGCGGTGATGCGCGAGATCGGCCGCCTGCGCGAACTGACCTTCCGCAAGGTCGGCGAAGGCACCGGCGCCCGGCGCGACCTGGACGCCTACGATCCGCATTACGAGCACCTGGTGCTGTGGGACCCGCAGGCGCTGCGCATCGTCGGCGCCTACCGCTTCGGCCACGGCGGCCGCTTGATCGCCGAGCGCGGCATGGGCAGCCTGTACACCTCCAGTCTGTTCGACTATTCGCCAGCGCTGGAATCGCGCCTGGCGCAGGGGCTGGAACTGGGGCGCAGTTTCATTGCGCCGGCGTACTGGCGCTCGCGCGCGCTGGATCAGTTGTGGCAGGGCATCGGCCTGTACCTGCAGCGGCACCCGGAGCTGCGCTATCTGTTCGGCCCGGTGAGCATGTCGATGAGCCTGCCGCGTGAGGCGCGCGAATGGATCGCCGCGGCGCATCAGCATTATTTCGGCGCACCGGGTCTGGCCGCGGCGCGCCAGCCCTTCGTGGTCTCGCCCGAAGTGGTGCAGGGGGTGCGCACGGCGCTGGAGGGGCTGGACGCTGTCGCCGGCCTGGGCAAGCTGAAACACCACCTGGACGCGCTGGGCGTGAGCATGCCGGTGCTGTATCGCCAGTATGTCGATCTGGTCGAACCCGCCGGCGTGCAGTTCTTCGACTTCGGCGAGGACCCGGGTTTCTCCGGCTGCGTGGACGGCCTGGTGATGCTCGACCTGGCCAACCTGAAACCGGCGAAACGTGCGCGTTATCTCGGCAAAAGGGAATGATCCAAGATAGGCGACGGCGCTGGCCTGGCCGCAATGAAGGCGCCAGCTTGGCTCTATCTCATTGAGCAGAAAGGATTCACGTTGCAACCAAGGGAGATTCGATGACCGCCGTTGTCGTGTGACCGTTACAAAAATGTCACACAATATCGTTAAAATCGCTTAACGAGCGCGCGGGCGGGAAGGTCCAGCGAGCGGAAATTTTTGCGGGTCCATGCTCCATGGGGCCGCAGCAATACCAAAACCGGGGTTACGCATCGCGTCTGTACACGCCTGGCACCTGCCGGGCGTGACGGCGTTCTTGACCCCAAGCATGAGTCTTTTTTTCGTTGCGAGCCTGAGGGACGACCCAAGTGATGAATAATCGAATTCGCGCCAAACTCCTGCCGTTTGCCATTGCCTCGTTGCTGGCGGGTGCACCGGCTATGGCACAAAATGTGACTTCATCCGCGGTGAATGGCCGAGTGGTGGATGCCAACGGTCAAGCGGTAACTGGGGCCACAGTGCAAATCGTGCACGTGCCGTCGGGTACCACCAAGATCGTGACGACTGATTCCGACGGTCGCTATGCCGCACAGGGTCTGCGTGTAGGCGGCCCGTTCGACATCACGGCAGCCAAGGCGGGTCTGAGCCAGTCCGAACGGGACAACGTTTACCTGCAGCTGGGCCAGACCTCAGCCATCAACCTGACGATGGCGGCGAGCACGGCCGAGGCGAAGAACCTTGGCGAGGTGACGGTATCCGCATCGACCTTGGCGCAGACGTTCTCGGCGGACAACAAGGGTCTTTCGACCAACGTCTCCGGGCGCAAGCTCGAGACCACGCCGCAGGGCAACCGGTCGATCGACGACATCGCGCGACTCGATCCGCGCATCAACGTGACGGATCAGGGTGACGGCTCGATCTCCGCGGCCGGTCTGCCGAATCGTTACAACAACATCAGCGTCGACGGCATCTCCCAGGGCGACCCGTTTGGCCTCAACGCCAACGGCCTGCCGTACCAGGGGTCGCCGATCTCGGTCGACACAATCGGTGAATACAACATCTCCACCGCCAATTTCGACGTCACGTCGGACACGGTGGGCGCCGACATCAATGCAGTGACCAAGTCTGGCACCAACGAGTTCCACGGGTCGGTCTACTACGCCTACCGCAACGCCAACAAGATGGTGGGTGACGCCGGCTGGCTGGAGAGCAGCGATCGGGGCTACAACTACACTGGCTATCAGCGGGACTGGACCGGTGGCGTGACCGTCGGTGGCCCGATCATCAAGGACAAGCTGTTCTTCTTCTTCTCCGCCGAGCGGGAGAAGACCGTGGGCATCGGCGCCGATTCGGCGAATGGTCTGGACTCGTCGCTGGGCAACGGCCCGTCGACGTCCAACAGGGTTTCCCCGGGCGACCTGCAGCAGGTTATCGATACGGCCAAGGCATTGGGTCTGCAGCCGGGCAGCCTTGGCGCCAGTGGCACCACGCTGGAGGACAAGCGCTATCTCGGCAAGATCGACTGGAACATCACCGACAACCATCGTGCGAGCCTGACCTATCAGTACACCAAGGAAACCCAGCCAATCGTGCAGGGCAACTCGTCCAACACCATTGGCCTGAGCAGCTACTGGTATACCAAGAACAGCCTGACCAAGAACGCCGCACTGCAGTTCTATGACGACTGGACACCCAACTTCTCCACCGAGGCGAAGATCAGCTACCAGTCGTTCGAGCAACTGGCGGGCAACGCGTTGAACCAGCCGCAGGTGAGGGTCTACCTGTCGCCCAACAGCAAGGGGCCGTCTGTCTATCTGGGCGAGGACCAGTATCGCCACGAGAACGCGATCAACACCAAGAAATGGTCCGCCTTCCTCGCCGGTACGTTCTATCTCGGCGACCATACGATCAAGGGCGGCATCGACTACCAGCGCAACGAGATCTACAACCTGTTCGGGCGTACCGAACATGGCAACTACACGTTCTACGGCCTGAACAACTTTGCCCAGGGCAAATACGACTCGTATTACCTGTACCAGCCGGCACCGGGCTACACGTTGAATGACGTGGCTGCGACCTGGACCTACAGCCAGTTCAGCCCGTTCCTGCAGGATACCTGGCAGGTCAACAACAACCTGTCGCTGACCTACGGCGTGCGCGTGAACATTCCGCATGCGAATCATGCACCGCTGTACAACGCGGCTTTCGAACGGACCTTCGGCTACCCAAACAACACCAAGCTGGGCACCAAGAACAAGGTGGTCGAGCCGCGCCTGGCCTTCAACTACAGCTTCGACACCGAGCGCATGACGCAGCTGCGCGGCGGCGTCGGCCTGTTCCAGACCGTGCCGCCGACGGTGTGGATGACCAACCCGTACCAGAACAACGGCCTGACCGTGGCGAGCTACTCCTCGTTCGATCCGGCGACGGCACCGTTCAGCCCGAACCCCTATGGCCAGAACATTCCGACAGGCACGCAGAGCCAGCCGGCGGCAGTGGTCGATACCATCGACCCGAACTTCAAGCTGCCGAGCGTCTGGAAGGCCACGCTGGCGTTCGATCGCGAATTGCCGTGGTGGGGCATGGTCGGCACGGTGGAGTTGCAGCACATCAAGGTGCGCAACGGCATCTTCTACCAGGCGATCAATATCGGCGCTCCGACCGGCCTGTTGCCGGATGGTCGCGAACAGTACTGGGCCAGGCCGGGCCAGGCTGCGTCAAGCAGGGATGCTGCCGCAAATCGCAACAAGGCGTTCGACAGGCAATCGACCTTGCTGACCAACACCCAGAAGGGCAAGTCGGACAGCCTGACGCTGAGCTTGTCCAAGCCGTTCTCGGAAAACTGGTTTGGCGACGTCAGTTTCACCATGACTCATGCGACGGACGTCAACCCGGGCAACAGCTCGCAGGCCTTCTCGGGTTACCAGTACGTGGTGCGCAAGAATGTCAACGACGAAGTGGCCGGTACCGCCGACCGGAACACCGCCAGGACGGTGAAGGCCTCGCTGACCTGGCAGCACGCGTTCTTCGGTGACTACAAGACCTCAGTGTCGGCCTTCTACAGCGGCCACAGCGGCTTGCCCTACAGCTGGATCTTCTCCGGCGATGCCAACGGCGACGGCATCTTCTACCAGGATCCGATCTATATCCCGACGATCGGCGATTCGAAGGTCAGCTACGGCAAGGCTTCGCCCCAGCTGATCCAGCAGTTCCAGGATTTCGTCTCCGGCAACAAGTACCTCAATGCGCATCGGGGCCAGATTGCCTCTCGCAATGGCGATCATTATGGCTGGGTGAACCAGCTCGACATGAGCTTCTCGCAGGAGATCCCGGGTCTCTTCAAGGGCAACAAGGGCGTGGTACGGCTGGACGTGTACAACTTCCTGAACCTGCTCGACAAGAAATGGGGGCAGACGGTCAACACGCAGTACAACACGCGCACGCTGGCCGGTTATGACGGCGTCAACGCGCAGGGTCAGTACATCTACTCCCTGCCGACCGACAAGAGCGGCAACTACCAGCCGCAGCAGCTGATCCGCTATGACGCCGGCAGCAACCCGACCCGTGTCGTCTCGCGCTGGTCGGCCATGCTGACTCTTCGCTACACCTTCTGATCCTGACTTCAGGATTCGATCCGAAAGCGATCAGCCGGTGCCCGCGAGGGCACCGGCTTTTTTCTGGCCGGTGCGAATGCGCGGACTTGGGACTACCACTTGACCCTGTTCGGCGTATGGCCTGAAGCTACGCGACCGGCTCTGCGGAAAGCGGGGCATGGCGCAAGAACTATGGAGACTCGATGAACACCCGTTACGCCGATCCTTCCGGTACCACCAGCACCGTCAGCGCCCGCATCTCGCCGATCGGCGGCCTGGACGTCCTTTCCCGCAACGAAGTGGCGCGCCTGCGCGGTGCCAGCGGCTCGGGCCTGCACGTGCTGCTGCGGCGTTGCGCACTGGCGGTGCTGACCTCCGGCAACGTCAGCGACGACCCGCGCGCGATCCTGGAGCAGTACCCGGATTTCGACATCCAGGTGCTGCAGCAGGATCGCGGCATGAAGATCGAGCTGTCCAACGCGCCGGCGCAGGCGTTCGTGGACGGCCAGATCATCCGCGGCATCAACGAGCTGCTGGTCGCGGTGGTGCGCGACATCGTGTACGTGTCGACCCAGCTGGAACAGATCGGCTTCGACCTGGACGCGTCCGCTGCGCTGACCCAGAGCGTGTTCGAGATCCTGCGCAACGCGCGCATCCTCAAGCCGCAGGTCGATCCGAACCTGGTGGTGTGCTGGGGCGGCCATTCGATCTCGCGCGAGGAGTACGACTACACCAAGCTGGTCGGCTACCAGCTCGGCCTGCGCGGGCTGGACATCTGCACCGGCTGCGGCCCGGGCGCGATGAAGGGGCCGATGAAGGGCGCCACCATCTCGCACGCCAAGCAGCGGCGCCGGCACAACCGCTATATCGGCATCACCGAGCCGGGCATCATCGCGGCCGAGTCGCCGAACCCGATCGTCAACCACCTGGTGATCATGCCGGACATCGAGAAGCGGCTGGAGGCGTTCGTGCGTCTGGGCCACGGCATCATCGTGTTCCCCGGTGGCGTCGGCACGGCCGAGGAGATCCTCTACCTGCTCGGCATCCTGCTGCACCCGGACAACGCCAGCACGCCGTTCCCGCTGATCTTCACCGGTCCGCGCCAGTCGGCCGCCTATTTCGAGCAGATTGACCGCTTTCTGCGGCTCAGCCTGGGCGACGGGGTGGCCCGGCATTACCAGATCGTCGTGGACGACCCGGAAACGGTGGCGCGCATGATGATCAAGGGCCTGGAGAAAGTGCGCCACAACCGGCTCGACACCAAGGATGCATTCTTCTTCAACTGGGCGCTGCGGATTCCGCTGGAGTTCCAGCAGCCGTTCCGCCCGACCCACGAGGCGATGCGCGCACTGCAGATTCACCACGAGCGTCCGCGGCACGAGCTGGCGGCCGACCTGCGCCGGGCGTTTTCCGGCATCGTCGCCGGCAACGTGAAGGAAGAGGGCATACAGGCGATCGAGCAGCACGGCCCGTTCGCCATCGACGGCGACGCGGACATCATGCGGGCGCTGGACAAGCTGCTGCAGGCCTTTGTCGACCAGCACCGCATGAAGCTTCCCGGCGGTACCGCATACGTGCCGTGCTACCGGGTGCTGAGCGCCTGACGAAGCGCGGCGACGGTCCGGCGCGGCTTGACAGTTCGCCGGGTGCTCAGCAAACTACGCAGCTCCCGCCCGAATAGCTCAGCCGGTTAGAGCACTTGACTGTTAATCAGGGGGTCGTTGGTTCGAGTCCAACTTCGGGCGCCAGATGCAAGCCAGGGGCCGGCAGTGATGCCGGCCCTTGTTCTTTCCGGGGCCGGCAAAACCGGGCGTAGACGTTGCTGCGACGTCATGCCCCGTGGCAATCGCCACCGCAATCGCCGCCGTTGCGTATCATCGCGATATATTCCGCCTCATGTTGACGTGATGGCTGCAACCTGACGCCATCACGCCCGAGCCCCCACGCGCGATCCCCACAGGTTCCCCATGCGCCGCAATCATCCGGCAGGCCGCCTGCCCGAACCGCCCAGCCCGATCGCCGACGACGGCGACGAGACGCACTTCTGCCGCACCTGTGCGTTCTCCGGCGCGTGCATCGCCGAAGGTTACGGCAAGCCGGAGCTGGTCGAGCTGCATTGCCTGGTCGAACACGTCGGGCCATTCCATGCCGGTGAGCACATTTTCCGTACCGGCGATCCGTTCCGCTCGATCTTCGCGGTGCGCGCCGGCACGGTGAAGACCAGCATGGTCGATCCCGCCGGGCGCGAGCAGGTGCTCGGCTTCTACCTGCCCGGCGAGGTGATCGGCCTCAACGCGATCTACCCGGATCGGTTCCCGTGCGATGCGATGGCGCTGGATACTGCGTATTTCTGCCGCTTCTCGTTCCCCGCGATGAGCGCGCTGGCCACGCGCATGCCGGCGGTGCAGCAGCGGCTGTTCCGGCTGATCAGCAAGGAGCTGGGCATGGCCACCCTGCTGGCCGGCGACCACAATGCCGACGTGCGCATGGCTGCTTTCCTCACCGACCTGGCCGCGCGCTACAAGGAACGCGGCTTCTCCGGCACGCGCTTCCATCTCAGCATGTCGCGCGGCGACATCGCCAACTACCTGCGGCTGGCGGCCGAGACGGTGAGCCGCGTGCTCAGCCGGTTCCGCCAGCAGGGCCTGATCGAACTGGAGGGGCGCGAAATGGTGTTGCGCGACCCCGAAAGGCTGTGCGCGATCGGCAAGAATCTGCTGCCGCAGTGAGCGTCTCCGCGGCGGCTGTGGCGGCTTGACGCAGTAGCCGTTTTCCATCGGCAGGGATGACATATGTCAAGCGCGATTCGCGACGCCTCCCTAGGCTCTGCGCGCAGAAACCACAGGGAGACACCCATGTCACGTTCGTTGTTCCTTGTTCTTGCCGCGGCAGGCGCGTTGGCGCTTGCCGGCTGCTCCGGCAAGCCGTCCGCGGTATCGCCGGTGGGGGAGGCTGACGCCAGCCCCAGCCCCGCCGCGATCGCCGCCACCCATGGCGACTTCGGTCCGCCGCAGGGCGAGCCGATCCACGCCGTGCTGACCAGTCCGCCGCACGTGCCGCCGCCGGTCAACCGCAACCATCCGGCCAAGGTGATCGTCGAGCTGGAGGTGGTGGAGAAGGAGATGCCGATCTCCGAAGGCGTCAGCTACACGTTCTGGACCTTCGGCGGCACCGTGCCGGGCAGCTTCATCCGCGTGCGCCAGGGCGACACCGTGGAGTTCCACCTGAAGAACGCGCCGGACAGCAAGATGCCGCACAACATCGACCTGCACGGGGTGACCGGGCCGGG
>NZ_JBYTEM010000004.1:0-31861 GCF_058789735.1 Rhodanobacter sp. FW106-PBR-R2A-1-15
ACCTCCACGCGCGCCATGCTGGCCAAGATGGCCCACCTGCAGCACCTCATCGACCAACGCGTGCAGAAGGCACTGCTGCATCAAGGCTGGAACGCCGACGCACGACGCTGTGAGGGGATCGAGGGGATCGGCCCCGTCACCGCCGCCGCCCTGACCCTGATCTTCCACCGCGGCGCCTTCAAGAGCGCCGATGCCTACATCGCCTTCATCGGCATGGACGTCCGTGTCCGCGAGTCAGGCACCTTCAGCGGACGACGCAAGCTGACCAAGAAAGGGGACCCGGAACTGCGCCGGTTGCTTTACATGGCCGCCATGACCGCTTGTCGATCGTCCACCTGGAAACCCTTCTACGAGCGTGCCATGGCACGTGGCTTGACCCGCATCCAGGCGCTGGTCGCGCTCGGACGCAAACTCGCACGTATCGCCTTCGCGCTGCTCAAAAACCAGTCCAACTACCGCGCCAAGGCGCATCAGATGGCTTGACCAACAACATAGAATCTCCTACAGGAAACGCCATGACCGACCTGCATGTCGCCGCCAAGCGCTGCCTCGACGCCACCGATCCGGCCGAAAAGCTGCGTCTCACCCATGAAACCTGGCAGGCGTTCCTCGCCGGCGAATTGCGCGCTGACCCCGCGTCGCCGCCGCCAGCGCCGATCGGACCGCCCGGCCGTCCCGCGAAACCGCAGCTGGTCAACGCCCGCCAGCTGCCGCAACGTGGCCTGGGCAGCGCGGAAGGCCGCGCCGCGCTGGTGCATGCGGTGGCCCACATCGAGTTCAACGCGATCAAGATAGCTACGCCAGTTTGTATGGTGTAAATTGGGGCTGTCCCAGATGGCAGGAACCCCAGCAATGGCAAAGGCTTACGCATACATCCGATGGTCAACGGACGCCCAGAGCGAAGGCGACAGCCTTACCAGACAGACCGCAGGGCTGGACACCTTCAAAGCCAGCTACCCCGACGCCGAGGTGGTGCGGAACTATGTCGACGAAGGCGTCAGCAGTTTCAAAGGCAAGAACCGCATCAGTGGTGAGCTTGCCACCATGCTTGAAGCCGTCGCCAAGGGTCATATCAGGTCAGGGGATTACATTGTTTGCGAGAGCATAGACCGACTAACCCGAGAGGGCTGGGAGGTCGCCACAGACCTAATTAGGGGCTTTGTAAAGAAGGGCATCAATCTATACACCACCTTTGACAAGCGTCTCTATGTAAGCAGTCGCCTTGAAGACTTCCTCATGATTGGCCTTATCGCAGAAAGGGCGAAGAATGAAAGCGAGACGAAATCAATAAGGATTAAAGAGGCTTGGAAGCGGAGGACAGCTAATACAGGCAAAACGCTATTCCAAGATAAAGCGCCTTTCGGGTTGTCAATCGTAGACGGTCAGTACCAAGTCAACGAAAAGGAAAAGGCAGAGATTGAAGAACTCCTCGAGGTCATCGCGTTAAGTGGTGTCAATAAAGGAATTTCAATCGTTAATCGTTATTCAACTTACCGATGGAACAAAGCAAAGGTTCACGCCCTATTGTCTAAAAAGTGGATTCTGGGCATCCATTCAAGAACCGCGAACATCTTTACCGATGTTGTCGAGAGTGGCGAGGTCATCGGCAAAAGAAGGAAGCAACAGATTGTAGAAACGACCGAGGGGTTCTATCCGCAAGTTGTTTCAAAACTTATCTTTGACCGTGCGGTTAGAGCGATGGAGGCGAGGAGCTTTCAAAAGGAAGGAGGGCGACGGTCAACCAATTTCAACAATGTTTTTAACAAAACCATCTTTTGCCATAATTGCCGGGAGGCACTTTTTTACCAGCAGGCAAAAAATCCGAACCATTCCAAGAATGAGTTTATCAGGATCTTTCATTGTCCTAACTGTCGATGGCAGATGCCTTTTGATGTTGCCTTTTATGAGTTCCTTTATTTTGTCATGCTTTCTGGAATAGGTGCCAGCAATGAGACTACAGAGAGCCACAGGGGAGGCGTAGGAGGGCGACTGACCAGCGCCCTATCCCAAGGCAAGGAAAGGCAGGCGGAGGATTTAGAGAAGCTGGAAACGGCCTACTATCAAGCCGTGGAAGATGAGCAAGCCCTATCTATCCAAGTGGAGGGGATGGACATTTTTCCAATCCCCAAAATTATCATCCAGAAAATCAAGCAGGTATCAGAGAGGGTTGCTTCCACAAAGAAAGCCTTTGAAATGGAAAAGGCCAGAGCAACAGATATTGAGATAACGCTTGATGACTTCGTGGAGAAGATGACAACCGAAAGAGGGAGGCTGGAACTTAACGCCATCATTCGGAGCTTGGAGGTTAGTTCATTCTTCCAGTTCAACAAAGAGGGCGGTACTGGATATGTCACCATTGAGAAGGATTATCAAAAAATTTGGTACAGGGAATATCAGTACGGCAAGACAAGCAAAGGAACAAGAGCAAAGGCGATGGTTGAGAAGTTCGGGTTTGATGTAATTGATTTAATGGAAGGTCGAGGCAAATAAGAAAAGGCTCCGCAAGGAGCCTTTTTCATTAACAGCGATTGAAGTTACAGAATTGCGGGAAGTCAGGAGACCATGCAGAGCAATCGCCCGACGCGGAACAAGCCCGAACTTTCACATTCACAGCCCAAACGCCAAAACTGTTTGGGATTTGACAGACGCTTTGAGGAAGCGCTTTGGTCATGTTAGCGACTTGAGTTGAGCCTCCAGTAGTAGCCATTCCACCAATTACAGTATAAGCCGTACCAATCGGAAGGAAGTAATAACCAGAGTTTAGAGTAGGGAGATTTTCAGTAATCACTGAGGAATAGAGACCGCTTGTTGCCACTTTTTGAACCGTCGCATTGAAAATAGAAGCGGGTGGATTGATACCGCAGCTTATTCCCATTTCATAAGTAGCCGCATTTTTGTCAGGAGAAACGACGACGTTTACGCCCCACATTGAATAAAGCACCTTGGGCGAGGAAGGGACAGGATAGACAGAAGCCGGTGGTTCTGGAGGCGGTACGGTTGCGCCACCTACCGCTGGCGTAGGGGCGACTGTAGAAGCAGGAGGCTGGGAGGTTGTAACGATTTCTCCCTGACCACCATTCAAAGAACCAAGAGGAGTTAGGTTCCCTTGGTATCCACTAAAGCTTGCCGTGGTACTTCCAGTCTTCAGGTTGTTAGCAACCGAGGCAACGGAGACGTCACCAGTCAGAGCAACTTTTTCAGGAGCGGTTGTTACGACACTTTCAGGACTACCGCTAACCATTCGCGGTTGGTCTTTATTGACGGTTGTACTTCCTTCACCTTTTGCCAGAGTGCTAGCTTTGGTAATTACTGTTTGTTGTGTCTTGTCAGTTGCTTTGTAGTAAGTAGCCACAGATATAACAACGATAGAACTTATTGCTATGGCTAAGATTGTTTGAGTTAATGCTATTGCTTTCATGCTTTTAATGCTTTTCATATATCACCTATAAGGTTAGTTCCCTATGGCATGGTACTTTTCTTTTTGATTTTAATGATTATGAGGCAACGGCCTTTTTTACATGGTTACCCAAAAAGCCTTTAAGCATACCCAAAACCAAAAAGCCAAAAACCAAAGACAAGGGCAAAAAGCAAAAACCAAAGCCAAGAGCAAAAAGCAAAATCAAGAGCGTTAGCATTTGATACACCACACGCACCCCGAGCTTTTAAAATCAAAATCGAAAAAAAACGCTACCATAGGGGAAGGAAATAACGCAAAGGTGAATAACCATGATTCAAGAAATACAAGAGGGCAAGGCCCCCCAAAATGAAAATAAGTTTTTGGAAAAAGAAGGGGGCAAGGCCCCCCAAAGTGTGCAACCAGTAATTGCCATAAACACCGAAAAGGAGAGGGGCAAGGCCCCCCAAAATGACGAAGCCAAAAGGCGGGTTTGGATAGAACTGGCGAACAAGGATATAAGGCGTATCAAGCGAATGCAGGGCATCGCGGTCAGCGATTCCAAGAAGAACCAAGCGCTCAACTCAACGGCAGTTGAGAGTTTCATTCAAGAGCAATTGAAGCGAAGCAAGGAGCAGGCAAGGGTCTACATTGACGACTTTGCGGAGGAGGTGGCATCGGTATTCGCGCAGCAACTTCGAGCGAATGTCTTTGGGATTGAGGCGGAAAACCTGAAGAAAGAGCTGAAGGAGGTCAAAGCAAAAAACCAAGCCCTGATAGATTTTTGTCAAGAATTAGGCGTTACGCCTCCCACAGAATGAGGTGACGCCATGTTAACTATCACAAACCTTAAAGGAGAAGATTACAAGGCATACATCCTAAACGAAGTTGTAAAAATTGACGAAACACCAAATAACGCAGCTGACTACTACGCCAAAAAAGACGGAGTTTCACCTTTTCCTAACTCCTTTAGAATGGAAGGAGAAGCCGCAAAGGCGTGGGGAATTGATGGAGACTTTGAAGCGAATAAGGATATTTTTGCCAAACTTTACGACGGTTTAGACCCAGCGACTGGCAAGCCTTTAACTCAAAATCAAGATAAGAAATACAAAGTTGGAGACAAGATTAACGGGGAGGAGTTGAAGGAGGGCGATAAAAGAATAGGTAGAATTAAAGAGCGACGCGCTGGGTTGGATTGCACTTTTAGCGCTCCGAAAAGCATATCAATTGCTCTGGCAAAGGCTCTGGCCGATGGAGATGAAGCAAAAGCTAACGCCATTCTCCAGGCCCACCGTGAGGCAGTCTCTTACGCGATGGAGGAGATGGGGAAGGGAGCAATTACCCGAGCTGGCAAGGGCGGAAAGCAAAAACTCAAAGGGAATAAATTGATTTACGCGATAGTAGATCATTTTGACGCGCGTCCGGTGGGTGATAATCCACCAGATATGCAGCTACATAGTCATGCAATTCAGTTCAATATGGCAATAGGCCCCGATGGTAAATGCCGAACCATTGAAGACCTTTCAATGAACCAGCAAATCAAATCAGGCGGAGCGTTGTACCGTGCCAAGCTGGCAGAAGGTCTCCAAAAAGCAGGGCTGGCAATAAAGAATGTTAGGGAAGTGGGTGAGTTTGGAGCCACGGAAAGCGTCACGATGGAAGTTCAGGGCGTGGGAGAAGAAGCAATCAAGACCTTTTCCAAAAGGCAAAAGGAGGTTTTGGATGTCATGATTGAGGAGAATATCCCAGCCTCCCAAATGAGAAGCAAGGTCAAGGAAATAAGGAGTGGTAAAGGAACTTTCTCCCACATGGATATGATGGAAGATTGGAAACGACAGATGGACGCTTTGCCAGCGGATCAGTTCAGGTTCAATGAAAAACTAAAAGACGAACTCTCCGAAATCGTCAGCGATCAGCAAATACTCGACTACGCCCACGACTTCAAAAAGAAAACGTTTTTAACGGAATACGATATTAAAGCCGTTATTGCTCAGGTCTATACAGGCCACCCTGACGCTATAACCAAGATTGAGGAGACTTCAAAACGGATCCTTCAAGGTGAATTGGTGGCGAATTGTTCCAAGCCAAACGGCTTGGATGAGGCGCTTTATTGCTCAAAAAAGCTAGCCGTCGCGGATAAGTTGATAAGGGATACAGTCAAAAAGGCCAACTCAAAGAACTCCGAAAAGCACCAAATCAAGGAGGAAATTGTAAAGGCGATGGTTGATAAATTCCAAAAGGAGCGTGGCTTTTCACCTTCAAAAGAGCAACTTGAAGCCATCCAGCAATTGACAGGTAAAGAGAGTATTTCAGTACTCCGAGGACTTGCAGGCAGCGGCAAAACGACAGCGGCTCAAATAATAGCCCAGTCTTTCGCGGCATCAGGATTCCGGGGGTATGGTTGTGCGATGGCAAATGATGCCGCTCGAAAACTTGAAGAGGAGACAGGACTCAAGAGCAGTTCAATCGTCAAACTTCTTGGAGACATTGAAAGAGGAGCCGTTAAGGTCGATTCAAAAACCTTTATCTACATTGACGAGGTGGGCATGGTTGACCTCGACACGACAGCAAAACTTATCAACATCCAGCGCGAAACGGGATGCCGTATGATTTTGGCGGGCGACTCCTCCCAACTTTCTCCAGTCGGACCTGGGTCAGGCTTGCGCGTTTTGGAGGAGTGTATCAACCCCGCAGAACTTAAAGAGATACGACGCCAGAAGAAAGAGAAGAACAAAGAGCTTGCAATACAGATCTACGGGATAGACAGCAAGACGGTTGACAATATAGAGAATAAGGAAATTAAAGAACGATTAGCCGCCAAGTGGATTGACGAAATGAAGAAAGAGGACATGGTGGCTATTTGTGAAACGGAATTACATGCCGTCGAAGAAGTAGCCCAAGCCTATGTGGACAACCCGAAGGGTGAGAAGGATAAGTTGGTTATAGCGACAACAAATGATAGCGTCAGGTATTTGAATAAGAAAATACAATCAATGTTGGTTGATAAGGGTGCGAGGCAGGCGGAGGTCTTAAATACCGTAGGGGAATACGATTACAGGGAAGGCGATAAGGTGCGGTTCAACAACACAAGGAAGCTGGACGGCGGCAAGGTCATCAACGGAACGCAGGGAACCGTGGTCGGGCAGGATGAGCAAGGCAGGCTTATCGTTGAAACCGATACAAAAAACAGGGTTGTCGTTCCCGATGACTTCAAGTACATGCAACTCAATTACGCTATCACAGTGCATAAAAGTCAGGGACAAAGTATTGAAGATGTGATGTTCTACTGCGACGGGCAGGTTAATAGGAACATGGGTCTAGTGGCGTACACCCGCCACTCCCAAACATTCAAGCTTTACGGAAAAGAGGCCATTGTTGAAGGTCTAAAAACCAGTCTGGCGCAGAAGGATCTTTCGGACGGCGTGTATCAGTTCATAAGGGATGAGGATAAGGAAGCCGTTGACCGACTTTACCAAGAACAGTACCTGACCAAGGAAGCCAGAGCCGTTACCCAGGCCCAAGATTTCGGACTTGACCCCTTGCTGATGACGAAGGCAACCGAGGTCATGAAGCGCCAACTGGAAGCCCAGAGAGAGCCTCCACGGGAAACCCAGAGGGAAAGGATAGAGAGGGAGCGGAAAGAAGCGAGGGAGGCACTGTGGGCGGAAAGGCGAGCCACGGTGGGGGTAGCTGTTGACCGATGGTCAAAGGCACCTATCAAAGAGGAAGAGAAACGGAAACGGAAGAGAAATAAAGGTTATGGGTATTAATTCTGAAAAAATGGTTACCATAGGGCTACCGTTGTGAGACGGTATGTATCACCAATGTTGTTACTTCTCGAACGAAGCCCCAGAAATGGGGCTTTTTTCGTGGGAGGTAATAAACGATTACCGAGAATTGGATTGACGCTCTTTCTTTGCTTCAAAGAATAAACGGCGGGCGTTGTTTACAGTTATATTCATAGCAGTTGCTACCTCACCGTAGGGCTTGCGTTGATTGTGTCTCAAATCAAAAACAGTCTTACGACGGTCAGCGGCCCGCTGGAGGAAGTCCTCCCTCCTTTCGGCAACGATGTTTCTAATCGTTCGAACGCAAACGCCGTGCTTTGAGGCTAATTCGCGGGTTGTGATATTTGGATGACGCTTTCTTATTGGCTCTTTCATAAAATGTCCTTCATAATTTCATAGGTTAAATCCATCTGGTTTGATTGTCTAATAATCAGCCCTTTTGATGATCGCCTTGCTTGTACTTCCGCAAACTTCGCGGGCGACATATGTTTCCAAGTCCATTTGGCAACGCTTCGGGCGGTAGCCCTTACTTCTGACAATGGTAACGATGCTTGAAATTGCCCATTCATGGAATTGGCTTTTTCAAGGCATCCACTCAACCAAGCTTCATAATTTGAATATTGAAACCGTGCTCGATAAGCCCAGTGGCGGAGGTCGGTAAACAGCAAGACATTCCTACCCTCACCGATGGCCTCCCCACGATGCCTGACTCGCGGTAACTTGGCGGGGAGATAACTCCGCAATTCTTCTAAATCGTACGCGTCACGGCGACCGTAGAAGGTGCGATGCGTTGAATGGAGAGGATTTTTAGTTAGGCGGTGGCCGTAGGCTGGGTCAGCGCCTAACGCGGTAGACATAGCATGTTCAACGCTTGCCATAAACACTTGGGGCCACTGACGGGAAATTATGCTTCTGGAAACAGGCACAGATAACGCATACCCAAGATGGGCGTGGGCGTTCTTTGGATTTTGCGAGACCCAATTAGGTTCCGGCATCATCGCGTCTTTCCACGCGACTGCAGCCTGCGGACGGTCAATATCAAAGACCATCGCCCAAACCCTATTTTTTGAATTGGGGTCAAGGTATCTACATTCTACGGCGTCAGCCTTTGAACGCTTATACATCCCTGAATCGAAATCATCGCAGGCGTATATGAATTGACCTAAATTAGCCTCAAAGGCTTTATTATCGTAAACATCGTATTGCATGACACATAACCAATTATTGTTGTTATTCTGGTTATATGGTAGCGATTATTTTTGATTTTAATATGCATAGGCATTTTTCCATATCAGATATATTGCCCAAAAGGGCAACCCGCCCCGCCCTGTGGGCGAAGCCAAACCCCACCCCCCACCGCCAATCCCCTTTTGGGCAACCCCGACCCATTGCCACCATTAAGGGCATTGAGGAACCGCCATAATCCCAAGAGGGAGGGCGGGACTATTTCCCAAATAGAGGGAGATCCCAATTATTCCGTAGAGGGGGCATTATTTCCCTAAATGTAAAGGGCATGGTTCCAATGGATAGGGATAATCCCCAATATATGAACAAAAATCCCTTTTTCGGTGTTTTTGCCCCCTCGGTGAGCGTTTGAGCGTCGCTGTGGGCGTTCCAGCATCAAGCGGGCGTTACGGTATGGCCGTGGGCTTGTGTGCGCCTTACGGCGCTTTTAAGGGCGCTTCGCATGGGCAGAGCCAAGAGCAAGAGCGTTGGCTGGCATCATCAAGCGCCTGAGCCGTAGGCAAATAGGCGAAGCCCCATTAAGGCTCTTCAAAAGCGGGTTGTCGAGAGTAGGAGCTGGAGCCACAGCCAGAGCGTGGAGCGGTTGGCCGTCCCTACGGGACACGAGCAAAAACACACCGAGTAAATGGGTATGGTCAAGGAACCTGGCCTGGGATGCGGTGTACCGCTACCGCGGCATGCCGGCGGACTACTACCGCGACTGGGCCAGCTGCGCACACGACGAGGCACGCCACTTTACGCTGCTGTCCGACCGGCTGGCCGAGCTCGGCTATGCCTACGGCGACTTCGATGCGCACAACGGCCTGTGGGAAATGGCCGAGAAGACCGCCGGCCACGACACCGCGCGGATGGCGCTGGTGCCGCGCGTGCTGGAGGCACGCGGGCTGGACGTCACCCCCGGCATGATCGAGCGGCTGCGCGGCCTCGGCGACGAACGCACGGTGGCGATCCTGGAAGTGATCCTGCGCGAGGAAGTGGCCCACGTCGCCGCCGGCACCCGCTGGTACCGCCACTGCTGCGAACGCGACGGCCTCTACCCGATCGAGACGTTCTTCACCCTGCTGCGCGACTACATGGGCGTGAATCTGCGCGGGCCGTTCAACCGGCCGGCGCGGCTGCAGGCGGGCTTTGTCGAAGCCGAGCTGGATCGATTGGCGGCGTTGGCCGCAGAGTTGCCTGGCGCGACCGGGAGTTTTCAGTCTTGCTCAAACCGTCCGTGAAAACGGGGATAGAACCCGCGCCCGGTTTCGTCTGGCGAGTGAGATGAACTTGGCGGTCAGCATCAAGCCCCAGATGCGGGCGTTGACGAACAACGAATCGCTCTTGCCAAAATATGATTCCCTGTTCGCCTCGCTGAGCTCGGGCATCTCGCGCCTTCGCGTGCACGCGCGCCACAAGCTCGGCTGCGCGCGAGAGCGAGACCGCGTTCTGCAGCAGGCGCTGCGGCCTGGCCCAGCAACTCGTTCATCGTTTCGGTTTCGCCGCGGTAGTGAGCTGCTGCCATACGCGACCGAATTCACGCCCAAAAAATCGGACGTTGCGTCAACGGGTGTCGGATCCGAATTTTGCAGCGCACGGCGACCCGACTAAACCCGATTGAAACGAAGTCCCTCGGCGCGCGTTTGCAGCCATCGCTCGGCATACGAGGTGCCGGCGCTGTTCAGCTCGAGCAGGACCAGTTCGTCGCGCTCGCGATCGAGCCAGCCGGAAAGACTGGTCGCCCGCGCGGTTGCAGCCGTGGCAATAGTGACAGCCTGCCGCGGCAAGTCCGTGGTGGGTGCTTCGTTGTCGGTCAAACCGACGAGACGACCCGTCGCGCCGTCGCGGCCGACGAAGTTGCCGTCGATGTCGCCGTGGACGTCGATGCTCAATTGCAGGCGCAGATCGCCCGCAATGGAGGAGACCCACGTGCCGCTCAGCGGACTTGACGCGTCCGGCTCGGCGCGATCGGTGGCTGCGGCGGTGATTTCGAGTGCGCCGTCGCCGGAAACGTCGAAGTGAAGCTTGTCGATGTGGAATCCCGGCGTTGGGCCGCGGTCGCTCGCAGTACTGACCACGAGGTTGTGCAGCAGGAGCAGGCGCGGACCTTGTTGCGTCTGCAGGAGCTGGCCTCCCATGCCCGATACCCAATGCCTGCCATTGTCGCTACTGCTGCCGATCGGGCGCCAGCTGATCGACAGCGCGATGCCTCGGCCTCTCGTTTCATCAGTCGCAGCGGCGACGCAGCCGCGTACACGGTATTCCCCGCTCGCACCGGTATGCGAGCGGTAGACGCCGCGCAGATTGCTCCCGGACGTCGCGCCAGGCAGCAAGCCAGCGCGTTCCCTGTGAACCGAGCTATAGATGCCTTGCAGGCTGCCGTCGATCTCCGCCTGCAGACGCATCAGCGAATCGTATTCGTTGCGCCAGAGCGGGCCGGCGATCACGGACGTCGTGTTGTCGTCAGCCATAGATTTCCGCCACCCGTTCGCGACTGATATAGCCGTTCTTGATATCGTCTTCGACCGCAGCGCGTGCGCGCTTCTTCGGGTCGCCGTAGCCGGCGCCGCTCGCGGTGACGATGCGAATCACGTCGTCGCGATTGACGGTGAGCGTATTGACGATGGCCAGATTCTGCGCTTCGCCGTTGGCACGGATTACGCGGATGTAGTTCGCCGAACCTTCCTTGCCGCCGCGCATCGCCCAGGGGCGGTGCTTATTGCGCGAGTACGACGCGGTGAGAAAGCAGTTGTCGCTGCGCACGCGGTATTCGAGCACGATGCCTTTGCCACCGCGATGTTCGCCTTCGCCGCCAGGTTCGTCGTTGAGGGATAGGCGGTCGACGTAGAGGCCGTAGCGTGTCTCAGCGATCTCGACCGGGCAGTTGAACGTCTCGCCGTGCATCGAGCTGAACATCGCGTTGTTACCGTCGCCCTGCGCGGAACCGCCCCAGCCACCGATTTGTGGTTCGACTATGGTGAAATAGCGCCCTGTGTCCGGATTCGTGCCGCCAATGAATGTGCCGCAGATGCTGGAGAAATGACCGCTTGGCAGGCGATCTCCGAGATGTGGGGCCAGGCATCGCCAGAGCAGGTCGTACAGGCGCATGCCGACTTCGTAATAGATGCCGACCGCGGCCGGCTCCTGCGCATTGAATACGCTACCCGGGCGGGTCAGCACCTGCAGTGGGCGGAACGTGCCGCCGTTGGTCACGCCATAGGAGCCGGTGATGTTCTTGAAGATCATCTGCGCGGAGACGATGCTGTCGTCGTGGCTGCAGTTGTTCGGGCCGGTGTCCTGGTCGGGGTTGTCGCGTAGGTCGACGATGAAGGCGTCGTCGGTGATCTCGATCGTCGCCTTGTAGACGACGCCGGAATCCTGCTCTTCCTCGATCGAGTAGCGGCCCTTCGGCAGTGCGCGCAAACCGTTGCGTGCCACCTGCTCGCCGTAGTCCATGAATTGCTTCATCGCAGCTATGAAAATGCCCTTGCCGTACTTGGCAACGAGCTCTTCGATGCGCTTGGCGCCGATGCGCGCGGAGGCTACGCCGGCCCAGAGGTCGCCTTCGAGGAAGGCCGGCAGGCGTGTGTTGACGCGGATGATGTCGAGTACGGCACGGATCGGCAGGCCGCGGTCGATCAGCTTCACTGCCGGCAGGCGCAGGCCTTCCTGGAAGATCTCCTTCGCTGCGGGCGAAAGCGAGCCGGGGAACGCACCGCCGACGTCGTTCCAGTGCGCGATGTTCGCGGTCCAGGCGACAATCTCGCCATCGGCGAACACCGGCATCAGCAGGATGTTGTCGTTGAGGTGGGTGACGCCGCCGTAGTACGGATCGTTGGTGATGAATACGTCGCCGGGCTGGATGTCGCCAGATTTTGAATGCAGTTCGAGCACGCGCTTGACGGACTTGTCGAGCACACCAACGAAGCCTGGAATGCCCGCGCCGCTCGAAGCGAGGTTGCCCTTGCCGTCGGTAATGCCGGTACCGGCATCGAGCACCTCGTAGATGACCGCGCTCATCGCGGTCTTGCGCAGTGCGGCGAACATCTCGTCGGCGATTGCCTGAAGCGAGCTCTGGATGATTTCGAGCGTGATCGCATCGCTCGCGCTCAGGATCTTGCTGGAATCAATCATGACGAAACTCCTCCGTGTCGAGGTCAACGATGACGTTGCCGTAGTCGTCGATGCGGACACGGTTGCCGGGGTGGATAAGTATTGTCGTGCCCGAGGTTTCGATCACCGCGGGGCCTCGGAACTGCATGCCGGGTTCGAGCAGGGCTCCATCGTAGATATCGGCGGTATGCTCGCCCTGCGTCGCATAATCGACATCGCGCCGGCTCTTGAGTGCCTCGCTCACCTTGCGTCCGCTGACCGGCAGCTTGGCTGGCTGCAGTTTGCCGACGTCGGCGAGTGCGACCAGATGTAGGCCGATGAACTCGACCGCGGCGTTGAGGCGATAGGTGTATTCGCGTTCGTAAACCTGATGAAATCCGATCGTGATCGAAGCGATGGCGTCTGCGTCGAGCGCGCCATCGGGCATCATGACTTCGACATGATGTTCCTGATTCTCGTAGCGCAACTTGGCATAGCGGAGGAACTTCACGCGTTCGGGCGCGATGCCCTCGGTACCGAACTGTTCGAGTGCCATTGCGGTGCTCTCGCCGAACAGGGCTTCAATCGCGCCGGCGTTCGTGCCGTCGAGCGGAATGAGCCGGCTGACGAAGAAGTCGCGACGCAGCTCGCTCATCAACATGCCCCAGGCGCTGAACACGTCGGCGGCACGCGGGATGACGACGCGGCGCATATTCAGTTCGGTCGCGAGCGAGACCGCGTGCATCGGGCCGCCACCGCCGAAAGCGACGAGGGTGAAGTCACGCGGGTCGTGACCACGGTTCATCGACACGAGCTTGAGCGCGTTGACCATGTTGTGATTGGCGATGCGCACGATGCCTCGTGCGACTTCGATGGGACTCATGCCGAGGCCCACAGCGAGCGGTGCAAGCGCGCGGTCGACCGCGCCGAGATCGGCCTGGATCGTGCCGCCGCAGAAATACTCCGGATTGATTCGGCGCAGGGCGAGGTTGGCGTCGGTCGTCGTCGCCTGCGTGCCGCCGCGCCCGTACGCGGCCGGGCCCGGCGTCGAGCCGGCCGACTTCGGGCCAACGCGCAGTTTGCCGAACTCGTCGAGCCAGGCGATGCTGCCGCCGCCGTTGCCGATCTCGACGAGGTCGACCACTGGCACCATGATCGGGTAGCCCGCGCTCGTTGCGCCGCGCTCGATCCAGTAGTCGGTCATGATGCGCACCTGGCCGTTCTCGATCAGGCTGCACTTGGCGGTGGTGCCGCCGATGTCGAGCGCGAGAAGGTTCGGCTCGCCGATCAGGCGACCGAGTTCGGCGGCGCCCCAGAAACCGCTCGCCGGGCCCGATTCGACCATCGTGATCGGAATGCGGCTGGCGCGCTCGATCGAATCGACGCCGCAGTTGGACTGCATCACATAGAGCTGACCCGCCAGACCTTCATCGTTCAGGCCTCGCTTCAAGTCGGCAAGATAACGCCCGGCGATTGGCTGCACGTAGGCCGAGAGCACGGCAGTGTTGGTGCGCTCGTATTCGCGCCATTCGCGTGTGATCTGATGCGAGGCGACCGCGCTGACCTCGGGCCATAGGCGTCGCACTTCGTCGAGTACGCGCACTTCGTGAGCGGGATTGGCGTAGGAGTGCAGCAGACAGACTGCGATTGCAACGACGCCTTCGCGGCGGAAGTCCTCGACGATCGCCGGCAGTGCGGAGAGATCGAGCGGCGTGCGCTCCGCACCGTTCGGCCCGATGCGTCCGGGCAATTCGCGACGCAGATGGCGCGGCACGAAGCTTTCCGGTTTGCGATAGCCTAGATTGAAGAAGTCGGGTCGGTTGCCGCGCGCGATCTCAAGCGTGTCGCGGAAACCTTCGGTAGTGATCAGCGCGACCTTTACGCCCTTGCGTTCGGTCAGCGCATTGATGACGACCGTGGTGCCGTGGGCGAGGAATGCGACTTCGCGCACCGGCACCTTGGCTTTGGTGATGACGTTCAGCACGCCGCGCTCGAAGTTCGGCGGCGTGGTGTCGGTCTTCGCCGTGATCACTTCCTGATGCCCGTTGTGCGGGTCAGTACGGAAATAGACAAGGTCGGTGAACGTGCCGCCAACGTCGGTGGCGACACGGATGGTAACGGGTGTGGACATGGGAATCCTCGACGGTTCGGCGGCCCGCTTGGGGCTGCCACCGTGCGTTCAGAAGTAGTTGTAGCGGAAGTCGACGCCGAACGTGCGCGGAACGCCGATGTCGGCGAATCCGCCGAGCACGTATTCAGCGTTGTACTTCGTGTTGGTTGCGTTCTTCGCCCACAACCCAACGCTCCAACTGCCGTCGTGCGACTCGATACCCATTCTCAGGTTCAGCAGACCGAACGCATCGCGCGAGCGGGTGTCACCCGGGTCCCAGTACTGCTGGCCGATGCGCTCGTAGTCGATGCGTATGAGGCCGTTGAGCGCACTGTTCAATGTCGGTGTGTATTGGATGCCGACATTGGACGTGTAGCGCGGCACGTACGGCGCGCTTTTGCCGGCGGCGCCCGGTTCCAGGGCAAAGCGCTTGACGTCACTGAGCGTGTAGCCGTAGCCGCCGTAGATGGTGAGGTCCTTGCGCAGGCGGTATTTCGCGTCGATTTCGTAGCCATCGAGATCGACCTTGTTGAGATTGGTCAACACTTGCGTGCCTAGCTGACCGACGAAGACGAAGTACAGCATGTTGCTCACGTTGGTGTGGAACACGCTGCCGTCGATTTGCAGGCGGCCATCGTCCAGGCGGCTCTTGAAGCCCGCTTCCAGACTCTTGGCAGATTCGGGTTGGTACAGGTCGGTGACGCCGACCAGCCCAGCCGAAGCGGCAACGGCGCCGGTGCCGGCCTGGTTGAAACCGCCGCTGCGGAAGCCTTCGCCATAGCTCCCGTAGAAGCGAAGACTGTCGTTGGCCTTCCACGTCAGCGTCAGCTTGGGCTGCCATTTCTCGAAGACGGCGTTGCGTACCTGCCCCGAAGCGGGATCGAAGGCCAGGGGGGCGGAGTTTTTCTGGGAGTGGTCTTCGCGGTCGTAGCGCAGCGCTGCGGCGAGCTCGAGTTGCTCGGTGAGGTCATAGTCGACCTGACCGAACACGGCACTCGCCTTCTGCTCGTTATGGTCGGCGAGAAATATGGTGGTTGGATTGTTGCTGTTGGGGCCGGCGGGAACTTCCTTGATCGGCAGGAGGCCCAGGCCCAGATCGAGTCCATCCGAAGAAGACAGATAGCGGCGGCCGTACAGATAGTAAGCACCGACGATCCAACGCAGGCGCTGTTCCGACGGCGAGGTCAGGCGCAACTCGAATTGCGTGGCATTCGTCGACAGGTACTGGGTCTGCGTGCCGTCTGTGCCGGGACCGTAGGGAGAATTCGCCGAGATGGCTGGCGAGTAGGGGAACTGATCGCCGGCAAACAACTCATTGACATGGTCGTAGCCGACGATGCCGGTTAGCGTCGCGAACGGAAGCGTGTAGTCGGCCTTGACCGAGAAATGATCGAGCACGCGCTTGTCGAAACCCAGGTTGTTCGCGCGAATCGGGATCGAAGTGTTGTTCGGGTCGTCGACGCCGTACAGCGGCTGGAACACATAATTGAGCGCGCCGCCCGAGGTGCGCGAGCTGCTGAGTTGGGTGTCGATGGTGAGGTCGTCGTTTACGTTGGCGATGATCCGTGCGCGGAAGTTGTGGTCGCGCTCGTAGTCCACCTTCCTGTCGAGGTAGGTGTTATCGATCAGGCCATCGAAGTTGCTCGCCGAGCCGGCGAGGAGGTATTTCACCCTGCCGTCGCCGATCGGTCCGCTGACGCTGAACATCGAATTCGTCAGGCCGCCGTTGCCGACGCCAGCCTTGAACGTCGCGGCGAAGTCATCGCCCGGCGGCGTGGTGGTGATCAGGATTGCACCGCCTTCCGCATTGCGCCCGTAGAGCGCGCCCTGCGGCCCCTTGAGCACCTCGATCGCATCGATATCGTACAACTGTTGGTTGAACTGGTTCGGGCTGATCTGCTGCACGCCATCGACCACCGTCGCCACCGGCGGCTCGCCGTTGCGCACCTGAGTGATGCCGCGGACTGTGAGGAAGCTGGATCCCGAATTCTGTGCCTGGACCATGCTCACGTTCGAGGTGAGCTGAACGAAATCGGCCGGCGTGTTGATGCTTGCGCGTTCGATTTCCTGCGCAGTGAAGGTGGTGATCGCGATCGGCACATCCTGCAGCGATTCGCTGCGCTGGCGCGCGGTCACGGTGACTTGTTCGAGCGTTACCTTGTTCTTATTGGCGTCGTTCGCGGTGGAGGGTGCAGTTGCCGCGTCGGTTGCCGCGCTATTCGCGCTGTTCTTCTCACCGTCGGAAGGAGCTTGTTGGGCGAAGCCGCTGCCCGCGCCCAGGGCGAGGGCGATCGCTATGCTCAACCGCGCAGGCGTCAAACGATGGTTAGCTCTCATGTGGAGACCTGTTGGCGAAACGGACAATTCCGTCGCCCACGAGAATGATGACAAGAAGACGTGTCTGTCCACGGCGGTCGAGAGTAGGCTGCGATCAGAGCGCGAACAGGGCATACCCGATCGGGTGGCTGGTGCGGCGGAGGTTTGGAAAGAACTTTTCCCGTTTATCCGGTCACACGACATGAAGAAACAGCATTTGCGCGAAAATGTGAAAACCCGAAGGGGCGGAAAAATAATCGGCGAAGAGTTTTTCTTGCCATCTTCGCGCTTTCGCATGAAATCCCTGCTGATCCGTGGGCGATGAAGAATCTGCCTGATCGGGTAGGCGAATCCTCTTTGCCCTGACATGCCCACCCTTGGCGCCCATTGAGGAAGTCTCCTTTCCGAGTCTAGATTTACATCGCGGCTGATCGGTCGACTGTGGATGCGGTGCGACTTTTTTGAATCCGGGAGTATTGCGATGACTGAACAGCCGACAATTTTGGAGTCTCGACTCTTCCGTATCCCATCGAGGCGACCCCACCGCGATGATGGCCTCAAGTCTGGCATCGAGGGGATGGTGTCATGATCGGCGGCTCGACGATACAAGCCGAACTGGCCTCGATCCGGCCCTGGGCGGAGCGCGCACCGGCCATCGACGCCGAAGAGCGGCAGGAACGCATCGAACGCGCGCGTCGGCTGATGGCGGATGCAGGCGCCGATGCGTTGCTGATTGGCGCCGGCCACAGCCTGTCCTATTTCACCGGAATCGGCTGGGGAATGATCGAGCGGCTCGTGGCGATGGTGCTGACCCCGCGCGGACACCCTTACCTCGTTTGTCCGGCGTTCGAACAGGGTTCGCTCGAAGCGATCCTCACGATAGACGTCGATCTGCGGCTGTGGGAGGAGCACGAAAGCCCTTCATCGCTGGTCGCCGGTATCCTACGTGAGACCGGAAGTGCGAACCTCGCGATCGACCCGATATTGCCGTTCGGCATGGCCGAGCAATTGCGCTACGCTTCGCCGTCCGTCAGGATTTTCGATGCCGCACCGATCATCGACGGCTGCCGCGCAATCAAGTCGCCCGCCGAACTCGCGCTGTTGCAACAGGCCAAGCGCATGACCCTGGAAGTGCAGCGGCGCGCGGCGCGCATTCTCGCTCCAGGTATGCGGACCAGCGAGGTACGGCGCTTCATCGACGAAGCACACAAGGCGATCGGGAGTGCCGGCAGCACCTTCTGCATCGTCCAGTTCGGCCGATCGACCGCGTTTCCGCACGGCCTGCCGGGCGACGACGTTCTCTGTGAAGGCGACATGGTGCTGATCGACACGGGCTGCGCAGTGCAGGGCTACAACTCCGACATCACCCGCAGCTATGTGTTCGGCCGGGCCGACGACGAGAAGCGCAGGATCTGGGAGATCGAAGCGGAGGCGCAGATCGCGGCCTTCGAGGCCGTCCGTCCCGGCGTCCCCTGCGAGGAGATCGATCGCGTTGCGCGCGCGCTGCAGGAGCGGCACGGCCTTGGCCCTGGCTACCGATTGCCCGGAATGCCGCATCGGACCGGCCACGGCATCGGCCTTGCGATCCACGAGGCGCCGTACCTGGTGCGCGGTGACCGCACGCCGTTGCGGCCAGGCATGTGTTTCTCCAACGAGCCGACGATCGTCGTGGCCGGCAAGTTCGGCGTTCGCCTCGAGGACCATTTCTACGTCACCGAGAACGGGGCGGCCTGGTTCACCGAGCCGTCGCCCGCGATCGACCGGCCTTTTGCCGAATGAGCGATGGATTGACTGGAAGAACGGAAATGCCTGAGACCTTTCGCGCGGTCCGGTTCCACCGCATGGGCAATCCACCGGAAGTGCTGGTGGTAGACTATTTGCCGTTTCGGGAATTGAAGACAGATGAAGTCCGCATCCACGTGATGGCGTTTTCCCCTTCAGTCGCGCCGACTGGCCGTTCTTCCGCAGAGACCGTTATTTCCCGCCGCAGCTCCCGTTCCGCATTGGCTCCTATTTGCGCGGGAACGGTCATGGCGATGGGCAGCCGCACCGACCGGAGCGGGGACATGCCGGGCGGGGCCACGTCGACGGCTGCCGAGTTCCCGCGGCATTTTTCCGGTGATCGCCATTGGGCGGGCCTGGATTTCCTCGGACCGACGCGGCGGTCGGTGCCGCATGATCCGGGTCCAACAGGGGCGACCGGTCTGGCCCTCGATATGGTGGCTTGAAAATATGGCTGCGGTGCAGGGCGGGCCGTATTCCGTGGGTGCTGCGGGGGTGAGGTCCTCGCGCGACAGGATCAGTCGAGTGCGTCCAGCGGCAAAGCGAGCCGATGCGCCGCAGACAGCGCGGCAGTGCGCGAGTCGACGCCGAGCTTGCGGTAGATCTGCTTCAGATGGAATTTCACCGTGTTCTCGGACAGGCCGAGCAGGCATCCGATCGCCTTGTTCGAGCGGCCGTGGTGGAGTTCGCGCAGCACGTCGAGTTCGCGGCCGCTGAGCACGCTCGCGTCGTCGGCGTGTTGCGTTCGCAATTCGCGCTGCACGCGCAGGAGAAAGGCGCGTGCGGCGCCCAGCGGCGGCAGGGCGCGGCCGTCGTTGAGCGCTTCGCGAATCAGCGCTTCCGCCGAAGGTGGCAGGTTGAAGAACAAGCCCACGGCGTCTGTGCCACAGGCGAAGTCGAGCGCGGCGGAGAATCGTCCGATCGCGTCGGCAACGTCGCCTTGCCCCTTGCGCGCCAGCGCGGCGAGCATGCCGAGGTTCGCTGCCGCGGCGCGCCGGCCCTGTGTCACGCAGACGGCGATTTCGCGATCGGCCCATTGCAGTGCACGCGCGTATTGGCTGCAGGTGAGCGCGAGTTTCACCGCGGTCACTGTCCAGGCGTAGCGTTCGCGCCAACATTGGCTGGCATCAGCGCGCAGGCGCGGTTCCTCGAGTGCGGCTGCGGCCTGGCCCAGTGCGGCAGCCGGCGACGCCTTGCCGGTGTCGAGCTCGAGCTGCCAGGCATTGGCCAGGCGTTCGAGTTCGCGAAAGCCGCGCACGCGGGCATTGGCCCGGACGCGCTGCAGCATGGCGCGCCCAGCCTCGCCTCCGTTGCGCGCGAAGGCGAGGCGCGTGGCAGTTTCGTAGGCGAGTGCGTAGATGTCGAACCAACCATCCTGGCGTTCGATCGTGGCCAGCGAGGAGTCGATCAGCGCGGCCGCTTCGTCGAGGCGATTGCGATGGTAGAGCAGCGGCGCGAGCAGGCTGCCCGCGGCTGCCTTGAGCATGCTGTCCGTGCCGAAATTCGCCTCGGCCAGTTCCAGCGCGCGGTGGTAGATGTCTTCGGCTGTGTCCCATTCGCCGCGGTAATAGAGGCTTTCGCCGAGATGAAACAGGCAATAGGTCGTGCCGACGACGCAATTGCCCGCCTGCATGTTGGCTATGCCGTCGCGGCTGTAGCGCTCGGCGCGGTCGAACTCTGCGAGGGCGAGGGAATCGACTGTGCTGATCGCCTGAGCGGTGGCACGGGTGACGTAATCGTCCTCGGCGAGCGAGGCGATGAAACGGTCGATCTCCGCATGCCGTTCGGGTTTACCCGACTCGTCGAGGTAGCCGACCCACAGCGCATGCACGATCGTGTAGCTGTTGCGTTGTTCGGTGTTCAGCGTGGCCAGGCGTGGACCGATGCTCTCCAGACAGCGACGCGCGTTCGACCATTCGCCACGCTTGATGTCGAGGTAGGCCTGCAGCACGAGTAACAGCGGATCGCTCTCCAGCGTCTCGCGCGGGAACAACTTGAGCAGATTGCTGACGAAGCCCAGGCCGTGGGTCAGGATGAGTTGCCAGCTGCGCGCATCTTCGACGAACGCGATGGCACGAGCCGTCTCGGCTGCCCGCAGCGCTTGGCGTACGGCTTCGAGCAAGTCACCGTGTCGGTGCAGCCAGACGGATGCGCGCATTTGTAGAACCGCGGTGCGCTCGGGATGGGCAAGTGCGAGACGGTCGCGCAGGAAGTCGCCGAACAGCGAATGGAAGCGAAACCAGTCGCGGCCGCGATCGAGCGGAATCAGCAGGGCGTCCAGGTGGGTTAGTCGTTCGAGCAGTTCGGCGCCGTCATAGCGTTCGCGAACAGAGTCCAGCATCGGCGCATTGAAGCGGTCGAATACCGCCGCGTCCATGAGGAATTCCTGCAAATCATGCGGCAGGTCGCGCAGCACCTGTTCGCTCAGGTAGTCGGCGATCTCACCACTTCGCTCGGCGAATTCGGGCAGCGCGTGTTCGCGGCCACGTCGCATCCAGATGCGCGCGAGCTGCGATACCACTGCCCAGCCTTCGCTGCGCGCATAGAGCAGCGCGTGTTCTTCGGGTTCAAGCATGCCGTCGAACAGAGTCGCCGATTCCTGCAACGTGAACATCAGGTCGGCTGCGCCTATCGTCTGCACGAGACCGCGCGCGATCAGTGCGGAGAGGTGGATCGACGGCCGGTCGCGCGAGCTGATCGCCAGATGCAGATTGCGGCCGCCGCGACGCAGGAGGATTTCCACGATCTCCGCTGCGGAGGGGCATTGCGCGAGCTGGTAGTCGTCGAGGATCAGCACGACGGCTCCGCGGTTGGCGGCGATGCGGCTGAGCAGGGAGAGCAGGGTGGCCTTGGTAGAGGATTCGAGCAGGCCGTTCTCTGCGATCGTTTCGAGCGCGCCGACATCGAGCCCGGCGCGATGCAGCGAGAGGATGATGTTCGAGATCAATCGCGCCGGTTCGGCATCGTCCTCGTCGAGGGTCAGCCATGCAGCGGTGACGTCGGATTCGGACTGCAACTCGAGCCACCATTGCGCGAGCAGGGTGGTCTTGCCGAAGCCGGGCGGCGAGACCAGCAAGGTCAGCGCATGCTCGCGCCAGGACTTCAGGCGCGCCGACAACGCCGATCGGGTGGCCAGCGCTACGCGCTGGCTCGGCGGCTCTAGCTTGCCGACGAGGAGAATGCTCGATGCGGGCACTTTGGCGGGCTCGGACGGCATGCGGAAACCAACCTGAGGGTGATCTTGCGCCAAGCTGCATCTTGCATGGAGTGCGGCAAACAGGGAAGCCTTGTTTTATGTATCACTCGATCGGGTAGGTGACAGGAACGGGGTTATCTGCGACCCACCCCTGTGCGCACTTGGCATGGGCATTTGCGCTAACTATATTCGGATAAATGACGAACAGTGCAAGCGACGAATCGGCTCAGGGATTTGCCCATAGTGCCGTTCCGGAAGAGGCGACTGGCCCTGCGCGGACAGTCTTCTTCATCGTTGCCGGCAGCTGCTGCGGTCTGCCGGTCTTCATTCTTTCCTCCAACGTGACTGCGGGACTCGGCTTCCGCCGCGCGCTTACAGCGTTCATCGTCGGCTCGATCATCAGCGGCGTGCTCGGCGGCCTGAGCGCGTATGCCGGCGCGCGCACGCGCATGTCGTTGCCGCTGCTCGCCCAGCGCACGTTCGGTCATTGGGGCGCGCAGGTGGTCAAGCTCGCGATCGCGCTGTCGCTGATCGGCTGGTTCGGCGTCATCGTCAGCGTACTCGGCGCGACCATGAGCACCACGGTGCAGCGCGTCTTCGCCGTCACCGTGCCGCCGGCGGCGATTTCGATTCCGCTGAGCGCTCTGGTTACCTTCGTCGTGCTCAAAGGCGTCACCGGACTGGAGCGGCTCGGCCAGGTGATCGTGCCGCTTACCGCCATCCTGCTCGCGATCGCGGCAGCGCTGACGGTCGGCAAGCTAGACGCCAACGTAAGCGGGTCGGGCAGCGGCGCGCTCGGCTTCGGCGCCGCGGTGTCGGCGATCGTCGGTTCCTACATCGTCGGCATCACCATCCAGCCCGACTACGGCCGCTTCGTGCGCCGACCACTCGGCGCGGGTTTGGCCTGCCTCATGGCGCTCGGGGTGGCCTATCCGCTCGTGCTGTTCATGTCGGCGATCCCGAGCACGGCGCTCGGTCAGCCCGATCTCATCGCCGCGTTGACTGCACTCGGCATTGGTCTGCCGGCACTCGGCTTGCTGCTGACGGGCGCTTGGATGGATTCTTCGGCCTGCATGTACTCTGGCAGTTTGTCGCTGGCGAACCTGTTTCCGCGCTGGCCGTTGAACCGCATCGTCGTCGGCGTCGGCATCTTCGGCGCGGTACTCGCGCTGTTGCATGTCGAGGACCACTTCATGCCGTTCCTCGAATTGCTCAGTATTGCGCTGCCGCCCGTCGCCGCCGTGCAATGCAGCGAGGCGATCCGGCCGACGCATCCGGTGCAGAGCACCACCGATGATCCCGCATTCCGCTGGTCGGCCATTGCTGCATGGATCGTCGGTACCGTGTTCGGGTTGGCGAGCGCGCACGCGGGAATTTCAATCACCGGCATCGCTACGCTCGATTCGATCATCGGCGCGCTGGCGGCGACCATCGTGCTGCACGGGTTCGCGACGTTTGCTGCGTCCTCGCGCGTTGCCGCGGATGCTGGCAAGCTCTGAGCGGTGTGACTGTACGCGTCCGTCGAAGCAGATCGCCTAGCACCCAATGCAAATCCTCGACGCCGCCGCTACTCGCCACCATCTCGGTTTCCCCGCACTGATCGGTGCCTTGCGCGCGATGTTCGTCGCTGGATGCGAGGTGCCGCAGCGCCACATGCATGCTATCGCCAGCGGCGATGACGGTGTGCCGAGCGGCACAGTGCTGATCATGCCGGCCTGGCGTGCCGGCCACTACTTCGGGCTGAAGACGGTAATGATTTTTCCCGGCAATGGCGCGCGGGGTTTGCCGGGTCTGCATTCGACCTATCTGCTCTACGACGCTGCGACGGGACAGCCGCTTGCGCAACTCGACGGCGACGAAATCACGTCCCGGCGAACGGCCGCGGCGTCCGCGCTTGCGGCGGACTATCTCGCCCGCCGCGATGCACGGCGTTTGCTCGTCGTTGGTGCCGGCCGCATCGCGACGCTGATTCCCGAGGCGATGTGCGCGGTGCGTCCGATCGACGAGGTCGTGGTCTGGAACCGCACGCGTGCCGGGGCCGAGCAGCTGACCGCCGCTTTGGGTGAGATGGGGATTCCTGCGCGCGTAGGCGACGACCTTGCCGCGTGTGTCGCCGAAGCGGATATCGTGAGTTGCGCGACGCTGTCGAATGTTGCGCTGATCGAAGGCCGCTGGCTGACAAACGGTACGCACCTGGATTTGATCGGCAGCTTCACGCCGGCCATGCGGGAGGCCGATGCGATGTGTTTCAAGCGCGCCCGCGTGTTCGTCGACACGGCGGAGGCACTGGTCAAGTCGGGCGACCTGCTAGGTGCAATCGCCCAAGGTGTATTCACGTCGAACGATTTGCAGGGAACGCTGGCCGACATGTGCGCCGCCCGCTGCATTGGCCGCCGCAATGACGAGGAAATTACCTTGTTCAAGGCGGTCGGCACGGCACTCGAGGACTTGGCTGCCGCGGAACTAGTCTACGGCTACCTCTTGGGGGCGGCTGGACGACCAGCTTCGAAGCCGTTGTGACGGAACAAGGACCGTCTCAAACTCCACGTGCAACACCTTGCCGGTTCTGACATGGGCGGTTATGAGATGCGTGGACGTGACTCCCGGCGGAACGTAGGGAGAACGCCAAAGGCGGTGGGATACTTCCGGGACAGCTGAGTACGAAAAAGGCCTGCTTTTGGGGGCAGGCCTTTTGTTCACAAGCTTTGTAACTGCTTGAATTTTGGTCGGGGTGACAGGATTCGAACCTGCGACTTCTACGTCCCGAACGTAGCGCTCTACCAGGCTGAGCTACACCCCGTGGGAAGCCGTGCATCTTAGTCGCGGATCGGAGGCTTGGCAACAGGTTCGACGCATCCGCCCGGCGATCGCGCTGGGGAAGGCCGGCGCCGTTCTGTTAATCTTGACGGCTGCCGCCGCGCGCCCTGCGCCGGACGGAATATTCCCATCGTCAGTAGAGGATTCCATGGCGCTTACCCCGGCCCGCACCATGCCCGGCGTGCTCGAGCTGCTGCCGCTCGACCAGATCGCGTTCCAGCGCATGCTCGACGTGATCCGCCGCAACTACGAGCGCTTCGGCTTCCTCGCGGTGGAGACGCCGGTGATCGAGTACGCCGACGTGCTGCTGACCAAGACCGGCGGCGAGACCGAGCGGCAGGTGTACTTCGTGCAGTCCACCGGCGCGCTGGAGCAGGGCGAGAAGCCGGACCTGGCGCTGCGCTTCGACCTCACCGTGCCGCTGGCGCGCTACGTGGCCGAGCACGAGCGCGATCTCAACTTCCCGTTCCGCCGTTACCAGATGCAGAAGGTGTACCGCGGCGAGCGCGCCCAGCGCGGGCGCTTCCGCGAGTTCTACCAGTGCGACATCGACGTGATCGGCAAGGACGCGCTGTCGGTGCGCTACGACGCCGAGATCCCGGCGGTGATCTACAGCGTGTTCCGTGAACTTGACATCGGCTCTTTCACCATCCAGCTCAACAACCGCAAGCTGATGCGCGGCTATTTCGAGAGCTTGGGAATCGTCGACGGCGAGCAGCAGATGCTGGTGCTGCGCGAGGTGGACAAGCTGGACAAGCGAGGCGCCGACTACGTGCGCGACACGCTGACCGGCAAGGCGTTCGGGCTGAGCGCCGAGGTGGCGCAGAAGATCCTCGCCTTCGTGCAGGTGCGCTCGACCTCGCTGCAGGACGCGCTGGACAAGCTCGATGCGCTGGGCCCCGGCCCGGAAGCGCTGGAGCAGGGCCGCAACGAACTAAAGGAAGTGCTGGGCCTGATCCACGCGTTCGGTGTGCCGCAGACGCATTACGTGCTGAACCTGTCGATCGCGCGCGGCCTCGACTACTACACCGGCACCGTGTACGAGACCACGCTGAACGACCACCCGCAGATCGGCTCGATCTGCTCCGGCGGCCGCTACGAGAACCTGGCCGGCCAGTACACCAAGTCGCACCTGCCCGGTGTCGGCATCTCGATCGGCCTGACCCGGCTGTACTGGCAGCTGCGCGATGCCGGCTTGATCGACACGGCCAAGAGCACCGTCGACGTGCTGGTGACCCAGATGGACGAGTCGCAGCTGCCCGCCTACCTGGCGCTGGCCGGCGAGCTGCGCGGCGCCGGCATCGCCACCGAAGTGGTGCTCGAAGGCAGCAAGCTGGGCAAGCAGTTCAAGTACGCCGACCGCGCCGGCATCCGCTTCGTGGTGGTGCTGGGCGAGGATGAACTGGCCCGTGGTGTGGTGACGGTGAAGGACCTGCGCCGCGAGGACCAGTTCGAGGTGGCGCGCGGCGAGCTGGTCAAGACGCTGCGGGTGGAGCTGGAGCAGGCTGCGGCGATGGGGTGAGACGAGGCTTTACTCCCCAAAGCCGTCCCACCTCCGTCATTCCCGCTTGACCAGCCTTTCGGCTGTTGAAAAGCGCCTCGCGGGAATGACGGCCTGAAAAAACACGGAGACATGGATGACTTCGAAACAGCCGGCCGTCTACATCATGGCCAGCGGTGAACGCGGCACGCTGTATGTCGGTGTGACTGGAAATCTCAAGCTGCGTGCATGGGAACACCGCGATGGAGTGGTTGAAGGCTTTACAAAGCGCTACGGCGTGAAGCACCTGGTGTGGTTCGAGTTCCACCTGGACTTCCCGTCGGCCATCGTACGCGAGAAGCAGCTGAAGAAGTGGAACCGGGCATGGAAGCTGGAGTTGATTGAGGGCGGGAACCCGCAATGGCGGGATCTCTGGCACGAGTTGGAGTAATCAGCAGGGAAACCCCCGACTCGCCCCATGCCGTCATTCCCGCGCAAGCGGGAATCCATTGGCGGCGCTGCAAGGTCAAAGTGGATTCCCGCTTGCGCGGGAATGACGGCAACAAGATGCGGAGCATTCGTTAAGTGAGCGAAACCATTCTTCTCGACGGCAACAGCCTGACGCGGGCGCAGCTGGTGGCGGTGGCCCGTGGCGGCGCGAGCGTGGCGCTGGACGCGAAGCAGCTGGGGCGCGTGCAGCGCGCGGCCGATTTCCTCGCCGACAAGGTCAACTGCGGCGAGCCGACCTATGGCGTCACCACCGGCTTCGGCAGCAATGCCGACAAGCTGCTGGGCGCGCACCGCGTGCGCGACGAGCTGCCGGGGAGCCAACCCGCCGAAGGCACGCTGATGGAGGAGCTGCAGCACAACCTGATCATCACCCACGCGGTATGCGTGGGCAAACCGTTCGCCGAGGATGTGGTGCGAGCGATGCTGCTGATCCGCATCAACACGCTGATGCGCGGGCACTCCGGCATCCGGGTGGGTACGCTCGAAGCGCTGGCCGCGATGCTCAACGCTGGCGTGGTGCCGGTGGTGCCGGAGAAGGGCTCGGTGGGTGCCAGTGGCGACCTGGCGCCGCTGTCGCACCTGGCGATCGTGCTGCTCGGCGGCGGCGAAGCGTTCTACCAAGGCAAGCGGATGAGCGGCGCCGAGGCGCTGAAGCACGCCGGACTTGCGCCGATCCGCTTGTCGTTCAAGGAAGGCCTGGCGCTCAACAACGGTACCGCGCAGATGCTGGCCACCGCGGCGCTGGCGCTGGATGCGCTGGAGCAACTGCTGGATACCGCCGACCTCGCCGCGGCGATGACGCTGGACGCCTTCGCCGGCCGCAGCGGCGCCCTGCGTGCAGACGTCCACGCGCTGCGCCCGCACCCCGGCCAGGTGGAAACCGCCGCGCACGTACGCGGGCTGCTGGTCGATTCCACCCTGCTCGACATTCCCTACCACCTGGTGCCGCGTTTCAAGCCATGGAGTGCCGAGGCGTGGAGCGAGCCGGACGACCAGACGCTCAGCTTCGACATCGGCTGGGACTGGGTGCCGGCCAACCAGCGCCACGGTCGCGAGGCGTTCTATCGCCGCTTCCTGCCGTTCAGGGGTGGCAAGAAGCACCAGCCGCAGGATGCCTACAGCCTGCGCTGCATGCCGCAAGTGCACGGCGCGGTGCGCGACGCCTGGGCGCAGGCATGCCGGGTGATCGACATCGAGCTGAACTCGGTCACCGACAACCCGTTGATCTTCCCGGACAACGACGGCGCGGAATTCATCGAGGAGCAGGTGATCTCGGCTGGCCACTTCCACGGCATGCCGCTGGCGCTGGCGATGAGTTACGTGAAGGCGGCCATCCCGGTGCTTGCCTCGATTTCCGAGCGCCGGCTCAACAAGCTGGTCGACCCGGCCACCAACGACGGCCTGCCGGCCTTCCTCACCGGCAACGAGGACGGCACCGATTCCGGCTTCATGATCGTGCAGTACACCGCCGCGGCGCTGGTCAACGACCTCGCCACCCGCGCGCATCCGGCCAGCGTGTACTCGGTGCCGACCAGCGCGAACGCCGAGGACCACGTCTCGATGGGTGCCAACGAGGCGCGCCACGTGCTGGAGATGATGGAGGACCTCGGCTACGTGCTGGCGCTGGAGCTGTATACCGCCGCGCAGGCGCTGGACTACCGCCAGGAGATGCTGAATGCGGCGCGCCGGCTGGCGACCCGCGGCGGCTGGCAGGCGCTGGCGGCGAAGATCGCCAACGCGCCGCGCGAAGGCCAGCCACACTACACGCAGTTCGTCGCCGAAGTGCAGCAGCTCGCCGCGGCGCTGACCGGCGCCGGCGATTTCCATGCCGGTGCCAGCGTGCGCGAGGCGCATGCGATCCTGCGCCGGGACATCGGCTTCATGCACCGCGACCGCGCAATGGACGGCGACGTGCGCACGGTCTGCGCGCTGGTGCAGCAGGGCGCGCTTCGCCCGGCAGCATGACTCATCCTTTTTGACGGAAGCCAAGACCATGAGCCTGATCCAGACCCCGGTGTCGTACGGCGAGCTGATCGACAAGATCACGATCCTGGAGATCAAGTCGCGCCGCATCAGCGACGCGTCCAAGCTGGCCAACGTGCGCAACGAGCTGGACCTGCTCAACGCGACCTGGGCCAACGACGCTGCCTCGCACACCGACATCTCCGTCGAGCGCGCCCACCTACTGGCGGTGAACGAGTTGCTGTGGGACATCGAGGACCGCATCCGCCTGAAGGAGCAGGCGCAGGCATTCGACGCCGAGTTCATCGAGCTGGCGCGTTCGGTGTATTTCCGCAACGACGAACGCGCCGCGTTCAAGCGCGAGATCAACCTGAAGCTTGGCTCGCAGCTGGTCGAGGAAAAGTCGTACCAGGATTACCGCGCAGTCTGACGAATGCGGGTAGGAGCCCGCTCGCGGGCGATGCTCTTGCCGTTGCGAATCCCGAATCCCGAATCCCGGCTCCCGGCTCCAAAAGCATCGCCCGCCAGCGGGCTCCTACAGCAGCCGCATGTCGTGTGCGGCGGCCTCGTAGCGTTCGACCACGGCGGCCACCGCGATCAGATCCATCACGCCGGGCTTCTCGATCTTCGTGCCCCAGGGAATCTCGCTGGCCGGCTTGCCCAGGTACCTGCGCGCGGCCTCGTCGTATTTGTCCACGCACCAGCGGCGGTCGGAATAAGGGCCGGAACGGTTGGGGTTGCTCGCCGCATGCAGGCCGAGCACACGGGTGCCGACCGCGTTGGCCATGTGCATCGGGCCGGAGTCGGGGCTCAGCAGCAGCTGCGCGCGGGCGAGCAGGGCCAGCAGTTTTTTCAGCGTGTCCTTGCCGGTGAGGTCGAGCGGCGCCGACTTACATGCCGCCAGTACGGCGTCCGCCATCTCGCGCTCGAAGGCGGAAGGGCCGCCGACCAGCACCACGCGCCAGCCGCGTGCGGCAGCATGATCCATCACCGCGGCGTAGCGCTCCGGCCGCCAGTTGCGCAGCGCATGACTGGAGGTGGGGCTGACCAGCAGGGTCGGCGTGTCGCCGGGCAGTTGTGCGGCGGCCCAGGCGTGCGCCTCGTCGGGGATCGGGATGCCCCAGCGCACCTGGGTCTGCTTCAGCCCCAACGGCTCGCAGAAGCTGCCGATCGCGTCCAGCACGTGCTCGCCAGTGCGCGCGGGGATGCGCTCGTTGATCACCAGGCCATGCAGGTCCTTCGCACGGGCGCGGTCGTAGCCGATGCGCCGGTCGGCCTTGATGCCAAGGCTCAGCAGGTTCGAGCGCAGCGCCACCTGCATCTGCAGCAGGGCGTCGAAACGCCGGCCGCGCACCGCTGCGTGTACCGCACGCATGCCGGCCCATCCCGCGGCCTTGTCGAAGGTGACGAACTCCACCCCCGGCAGGTCGCCGACCAGCTTGCGTTCCAGCTTGCCGACGATCCAGGTCAGCGCGGTTTGCGGCCAGGCCTGCTGCAGGGTACGCAACAGCGGCACCACATGGGTGACGTCGCCGATGGCGGAGGTGCGCAGCAGGCAGATCGAGGAGGGGCTTGTCATGGGGCTGGGTTAGAATCCGGGACAGTCACCGGGCATGATGATGCAGGAACGAACCCACACCGATGCCGAAGGCGCGATTCTGTTCGACGCCGATGCGTCGCCACAAGTCGGGCACGACTGGTTCGCACCGGATTACTGGCGCGGGCGTGGTGCGCTGCGCACGCAGCCCGGCGGTCGCGGCGGCGTGGCGATCGTGGCCACGCCGGTGGGCGAATGCGTGCTGCGGCATTATCGTCGTGGCGGCCTGGTCGCCGCGCTGATGGGCGATCGGTATCTGTGGACCGGGGCTGACCGCACGCGCCCGTTCGCGGAATTCCGCCTGCTTGCCGAGATCGCGTGGCTGGAACTGCCCGGTCCGGCGGTGGTGGCCGCCCGATATTACCGGCACGGCATGTTCTATAGCGCCGACCTGATCACCCGCCGCATCGCCGACGCGCGGACGCTGGCCGAATGCCTGGCAGCGGGGCGGCTGGATGGCGAGCTGGCGGAGGAGGTTGGCGCGCTGGTGGCGCGTTTCCATCGTGCCGGCGTCTGGCATGCCGACCTGAACGCGCACAACGTGCTGGTGACACCGGATGGGTTGCACCTGATCGATTTCGACCGCGGCCGCATGCGCATCCCGTCGGTCGCCTGGCAAGAGGCGAACCTGCGGCGCTTGCGCCGGTCGTTGCTCAAGCTCGGCGCGGCCGCCGGCAGTGAAGCGACGTTCGAGAAGGCGATCTGGCAACCGCTGCTGTACCGCTATGGGCGGACGCTGAAGCCATGAACTGGCATTTGCATTTTCTGGGCGTGGGTGCTGCGCACGCGGTGGCGCTGGGGTCGTCGGCCGTGGTGCTGGAGCGTGCCGGGGTGCCGCTGCTGCTGGTCGACTGCGGGCCCGACACGCTCGATCGTTACCTGGCGGTGTACGACGCGCTGCCGCCGGCCGTGTTCATCACGCATACCCACATGGATCACGTGGCCGGGCTGGAGCAGTTGTTCATCCGCCTGTGGTTCGACCCGCACCTGCGCGGCACCACCCGGGTATTCGCCCACGCTACGCTGGTCCCGTGGCTGCAGGCGCGCGTGGGCGACTATCCCGGCGCGCTGGCTGAGGGCGGCGCCAACTTCTGGGAGGCGTTCCGGCTGGTGCCGTGCACCCGTGGTTTCTGGCTGGACGGCCTGTGGTTCGACGTGTTCGCCACCCGCCACCACGTGCCGGGCACTTCGTACGGCTTGGCGCTGGACGGCAGCTTCGTCTACACCGGCGACACCCGACCGATCCCCGAAGTGCTGGCCAGCCGTGCCGGTGCCGGCGAAATCATCGCCCACGACTGCGGCTTGGTCGGCAACCCCTCGCACACCGGCGTCGACGACATCGAGCGCGAGTATCCCGAAGCATTGCGCACCCGGCTGCTGCTCTACCACTACGGCAGCGCAGCCGACGGCACCGCGCTGGCTGCATTCGGCTATCGCGTCGCCAGTCCCGGTGAACGCATTGCCTTGCCCGCCCCGATGGAACCCAGGGGCGACGCCGGCTGAATCGGCGCGGGCTTGCTTGCCTGGATGGGGTCCTACCGCTATTCTTACTGACTCTTTGCAGCGCTGGATCGACGGCAAAGAGCGTTCCCT